>JAYKGU010000059.1:0-18851 GCA_035285585.1 Synechococcales cyanobacterium | reverse complement strand
TGGTTCACCTGGTGGGGCTGTTCCTGCTGTACCCAGTGGCTGCAGTGAGGAATGTAGCAGATGTCCAGGTTGCTGACGTACTGGTCGGTGCCGTAGGTTAGCTCAATACCGAGGGCTGCATCGTTTTCCCCCCAGATCATCAGGGTGGGACTGTGGATGACCGGCCACTGCCGATCGATGGCCTGGGAAGGGTGCTGCAGCAGACTGCGGTAGTAGTTGAGCATGGCGGTTAGCCCGCCCCGTTTGGCCGCCACGTCTTTGTAAACGTCAATATCGGCAGGGGAAAAGGCGGATTTGTCCACAGCCATGTCAAGGAAGGCGCTGGCGATCGCCTCATAGTCATTTAAGGAAATCAGCCACTCCGGCAGCCAGGGAATTTGGAAGAAAAACACATACCAGCTCCGCATGAGCTGCTGGGGGGTTTGTAGACCGGCGGCAAACTTGGCGGGGTGGGGGATGTTCATCACAATCAGCCGCTCCACCAGGTCGGGGCAGGTGATGGCCACATTCCAGGCGATCGCCCCGCCCCAGTCGTGCCCCACCAGAATACAGCGGTCATAGCCCGCTCGATGCACCAGGCCTTCCACATCTTTCACCAGTTCAGACATGCGGTAAGCTTCAACGCCCTTGGGCTTGTCGCTTTCGTTGTAGCCCCGCAGGTCGGGGGCGATCACCCGATACTGCTGGGCAAATTCGGGGATCTGGTGCCGCCAGGAGTACCAGCATTCGGGAAAGCCGTGGAGCATCACCATCAGGTCGCCCTGGCCCTGGGTCACGCAGTGGAGCGTGATGCCATTGGTGGCGAGAAATTCATGGGTCCAATCGGAGTTTGACATGGTTGCGCTGGGGTACCTTCCCTGTTTTCCTCGATTGTAGGCAACCTCTGGGGCGGCCAATGGCGAGCTGGGCTATCCCAGGAGAGATTTTTGGCAGAGGATTACCGCATTTTCTGTATTCCCGGTAGGATAATCGGGTGAACCTCTGTTAGCTATTTCCTTCAAGCCGAAGATGACCAATCCTCAATCTTCCGATCCCCGGCCTCCCCGCGATGAGCGCAACGACGAGTTGATTGCCAGTGTGATTGCCTTCTCCGTTATTGGCTGCATTCTTTACTGGGGAATCGGTCGGGGCGATCGCCCCACCGCCCTGGCGAACCGGAATACGCAACAGGACAGGGAAGTTGCCGTTGACGAACTGGCCCCGTCTGACGAGCTGGTGCTGGCCCCAGACGGAGCCGATCCCCTGGAAAGAACCGCACGGCTGCCGTTTGGTGGCACACCCGCAACCGAACTCGACGCATCAGCATCGGCACTAACAGATGACCGGGAAGGGTCAGACTCGCTCAGGGTAATTCAGTCGCTGCCCAGCAACCCTTCTTCCAGAGCCGCCGAAGCCACCCTGGGGGCGGCGGTGATTGCGCCCCCGCTTCTGGCTGAGGAAGAGGAGGAAGTCGCAGCATCGCCGGAGGAATCAAGGGCAGAGGAAACGCCCCCCGGAGACGCTGGCGTCACCGATGATGGGTCGCCTGCAAATTTCACAGACGTTGCGCCCGACTACTGGGCCACCCCATTCATTGCGGGGTTGAGTCAGGCCGAAATCATCAGCGGGTTTGGCGACGGCAACTTCCAGCCCGACCAGCCCATCACCCGTGCCGAGTTTGCCAGCCTGTTGAGCCAGTCCTTTGAGCCAGGGGCAGACCCGGAAACGGTGCCCTACACAGACGTTACGCCCGACTATTGGGCCTCTGGGGCGATCGCCCAGGTCACCGCCGCAGGCTTCATGAGCGGCTATCCAGGAAACGAATTCCGCCCCAATCAGCCAGTGTCGCGGCTGGAGGTGCTGGTCTCCCTGGTGAGCGGCCTGGATCTGCTGCCCCCCACCGAGACCGCTAGCCTGCTGGAGGCGTATGGCGATCGCGACCAGATCGCCGCCTGGGCCGCCCCCCGCATTGCGGCAGCCACGGATGCGGGGCTGGTGGTCAACCATCCCGACGCCAATCTGCTCAAGCCCAACCAGCCCGCCACCCGCGCTGAGTCGGCGGCGATGATCTACCAGGCCCTGGCCGAGCAAAACCAGGTGGAGCCGGTAACATCACCATTCATCGTCGAGCGTTAAAATCCAAAACCCGAAACTTGCTGATTCCTAAACAGGAGGCTGGTAGTTCCAGCGATCGCAAAAGACCTGCCAGTACTCCCCGACCCGGTCATTGTCGGCCTGGGGAAACTGGTAGCGGTTTTTCCGGTAGCGCTGGTTGGCCTCCAGATAGGCAGCGAAGTTGGGGCGGGCGGCGGCGAATCCCTCCAGTTCAAGCTGCTGATAGATTTGGGCGATCGCCGCCAGCGGATCCGCCTCAAAGGTTTCAAACCGCAGCTCGATGAACTGATCAGGTGGCAAACCCTGGGTGTCCTCCAGCAGGGCGGTCATCATGCGAGGATAGCTCTCAAGAATCAGCGTATCCACCGGGGCGGCGGCAAACGGCTGGAGGGCCAGTTCTTTGAACAAAGCGGTGTAAAAGTTGCGGGTGGACTGAAAGACGATGTAAGGATTGCGATAAATGTGAATGAACTTCGCCCCCGGATACATCTGGCGCAGCAGGGCCACCCGCGCCGTGTAGACGGGGTTTTTAATTAAAAGCTGCTTCCCGGGCTGCTCGTACTGGAGCTTTTCGAAAAACAGGGCGGCAATTTCTTGCCAGTGGGCGATCGCCCTGTCGCTACAGCCGTCAAAAAAGATCCCCGCATCAAAGTTCTGCCGCAGGCGGCTGGGGAAGTATAGCCCGTGGTAGAAGGACAGGGGCTGCATGTTGGCCAGCCCGATCTCGTCCTCCTGGGGGGAATGGGGGAGAACCTGCATGGAATCGATGAAGCGATCGCTCGGCAGTGCCCGCTCCAGCCAGGGGCGCAGCACACGGCCCAGGGTCAAAAACTCCCAGGGCAGGCCGGTGGCAAAGGGCGACACATAGGCAAACTGGGGGGACTGGCAGAGAATTTCGTAAAGAAACGTGGTGCCGCTGCGCCAATGGCCCACGATGAACAGGGGCGGCGGCAGGTTGGGGGTGCGGCGGCGCTGTCGGGCCACCCAGAAGGATTCCAATGCGGTGAAGGGCAGGCGGCCCAGGGCGGTGGCGATCGCCAATCCCGCGTGGGGCCAGCAGCGGGGGGGAACGCCGCCATTGGCCCCCAGCACCCGCAGCAGGGTCACCAGGTCACAGCCCATCAGGGGATGGAGGAGACGCGGCATGGATGCCGGGGGAGAATCGGCCTGGGAAGAGGAGGGCATAGGCAGCGCTAGGGTTCAGGATGCAATCCAAAACAATCCAAAACAATCCAAAACAATCCAAAACAGAAATCCAGCATGGAGCTATGAGATTATCCCCCTGCCCCTGTTGACCCTGCAACCCATCACCCTATATTGTTCAATATTCAGGGCCGCCAACCAGCCCCCATCGACGCACCCATACGATGCATCCTATGCGCACGATCACCATTGACCTGGAAGAGCTACAAATGGCGTTTAGCAACGCCATGCCGGAGATGACCTATTACCTGGATACCGAAACAGGGGAAGTGCTGTTTGACGCCCCCGACCTGCCCCTGGATGTGCTTCCCGGTGCCGATGCGTCGAGTGAGGAGCGACAAGCCTTTGAAGACCGCTATCTGGAGGTGCCCCCCGCCGATTCGCGCAAGGGCTATGCCGACATGGAGGCTTTCATTGACACCGTTGAGGACGAGAGTCTGCGGGGGCGTCTGGAGGTCGCTATTCAGGGGAAGGGAGCCTTCCGACGGTTCAAAGACGTTTTGCGGGGGACGCCAGAGCGCGATCGCTGGCACGAGTTTCGGGATGCGCGGCTACAGCAGCGAATTCTGGCCTGGCTCGACGACTGCGACATCCAGCCCAATTTTGAAAAGGCTTGAGAGGGACGGTTAGCAAAGGAAACACCGCCGATGGGCAAACGCTGTCTGGTTACGGGAGGACTGGGGTTTATTGGGCAGCACCTGGTGCGTCAACTGCTGGAGCGGGGGGACGAGGTGCGCATCCTCGATCTGGCTACGCCCATCCAGCGGCAGCCGGGGGTGGACTACGTCACGGGTTCCATCACCGATCGCCCCACCGTAAAAACCGCCATGCAGGGGATGGACTGGGTCTTCCATTTAGCTGCCAACGCCGGTCTCTGGTCGCCCCGCAAGCAGGACTTTATCACCGTTAATCAGACAGGGACGCGCACGGTGATGACGGAAGCGATCGCCGCTGGTGTCGAGCAGGTGGTTCACTGCTCCACCGAGTCCATCCTCAAAAGCGTGCGTCGCCCCCATCACGACCCCAAAGCCGCCGGGCAGAAAATCGATGAATCCGTGCAGCTTACCCTCGCCGATATGGCAGGGGCCTACTGCCGGGGCAAGTTTATTGCTGAACAGGAAGCCCTGGCCGCCGCTCGTCAGGGGCTGTCCGTCATTGTTGTCAATCCCACGGTGCCCATTGGGCCGGGCGATCGCCGCATCACCCCCCCCACCCGGATGATGCTGGGCTTCCTCAACGGCACCTACCCGGCCTACCTGAACAGCACCCTGAACCTGGTGGATGCACGGGACGTGGCCCTGGGGCATATTCGGGCGGCGGAGCGGGGGCGTGTGGGGGAGCGGTATATTCTCGGTCACATCGACCTGCCGTTGCAGGACTTGCTGGCCCTGCTAGAGGAAATTACGGGCCTGCCCATGCCCACTCGCCAGATTCCCTACTGGCTGGCCCTGACGGTCAGCACTGTGCAGGAACTGGTTGCCGATTACCTCACAAAAAAGCCCCCTGCTGCGCCGCTCACGGGGGTGAAACTGGCGCGATCGCCCCTGCGGTTTGACAATACCAAAGCAGTGCAAGAGCTGGGACTGAGCTTTCGTCCCCTGCGGGAATCTCTGGTAGACGCCATCCATGACTATGAGGCCCGCCATCTGCTCCAGCGTCCCCTAAGGAACCAGAATTAAATACTTCGTAGGATTGCCTTTTCTTCCCGCCCCATACTCCGAATCACTACGGAGGATCTCCGTGGGATTGGCGGTCTACCTACTTGACATTCCGTAGTTCTTTACCTAATCTTTTTAAAACTGGCGAAATAATTAACCACAATCAATCAGCTCTGTTAATCGACCTCTCCGATCAGCCTTTCGCAGTGCATGACAGTGGCGGCACTCCCCCGGAAGATGGGCCAGGTTCAAGCTACACGCGACTTAAGGAAGGTGTCTGGCGCTAGCGCTTGGCGCTATGGTTCGAGAGGGTTTTACAGCTATTCTCCTGAACGCTTTATGTTCAGGATTTTTAGTTCCTAAATCTTAATCCGTGCATTCTCCCACCCAGTCTTCACCTTATGAAAGCTTCATCTGAACGCCGCACACCTGCTTCCCCTTCAGAGATGACGGGTGTTGTTCTGGACACCGCCATTGTGGTTGCCTATTCAGTTAGCCTACTGGTGCTGTTGCCCGGTTTGATACTGGTATCCTGGGTTGCCCGCACCGTTACCGCCCGACTTGCAGATACCTCCGCAGACAGCGATCGCCCCATGGCCATGGATGCGGGCTTCAACTGGTAGAAGCTTCCTGGTGTAGAAGGCTCCTCCGTCCGGTCCCGTGAATTGAAGAACCTGTGATTATCCGACCTGTAGGAGCATGGAATTCCATGCCCCTACCAGGGATCTCACGTTAAATTCACAATCCTAGGCCATCACGGTCAACTGGGCCAGTTCTTCCGGGGCGAGGTGGTCGTTCATCACTTCTCCGTCACGGAACCACACCACCCGTCGGCTCAGGCGGGCCACGTCCGGTTCGTGGGTGACCATCACCACCGTCATCCCGGCGTCATTCAGTTCCTGAAAAATGTCCATCACCTCTTTGGTGGTCTGAGAGTCCAGTGCTCCGGTGGGTTCATCCGCCAGGAGCAGAACCGGCTGATTGACAATCGCGCGGGCGATCGCCACCCGCTGCTGCTGCCCCCCAGAAAGCTGGTTGGGCCGATTTTGCAGACGATTTCCCAGCCCCACCCGCTTCAGGGCGATGGTGGCCCGTTCCTCCCGCTCCTGGGCCGGAACTCCGGCATAGACCATGGGCAGCATCACGTTTTCAATGGCCGCCAACTGGGGCAGCAGGTGAAACTGCTGAAACACAAAGCCAATCTTGCGATTGCGGATGTGGGCCAGCTCCGCGTCCGCCAGTCCGGCGACATCTACGCTGTCCAGGTAATAGCTCCCCTCGGTGGGCCGATCCAGGCAGCCAATAATGTTCATCGCCGTAGACTTGCCGGAGCCGGATGGCCCCATGATGGCGCAGTATTCTCCGGCCTCGACCTTGAGGTTTACGTGCGAGAGCGCCCGCACCTCTGTGTTGCCGGAGCCGTAGATTTTAGAAATGCCTTCGAGGCGGATGATGGTTTGGGTCATGGTTGGCAAAGATGTTAAAGCTAAAAACTCGCCAGAGTTTTTGGAATTTCCCAAACCCCTGACGGGGATTGGGGATAGATTCTTAGGCGCTGCGGAGGGCAACGATGGGGTCGAGTTTGGCCGCCTGGCGGGCAGGGACGACGCCGAAGAACAGGCCAATGCCACCGGAAACGGCCACCGCGACCCCCGCTGCGGCGAAGGAAATTCCCGGCTGGAACGGCGTGGCAAGGCCAATCACCAGCGATCCGCCAATGCCAACCGCCGTACCGACCAAGCCGCCCGCCGCCGACAGGATGATGGCCTCGATCATGAACTGCATCAGGATGTCTTGCTGGGATGCGCCGATCGCCTTACGTAGACCAATCTCCTGGGTGCGCTCTTTCACCGACACCAGCATGATGTTCATAATGCCGATGCCGCCAACAAAGAGGGAAATACCGGCGATCGCCGCCAGCATAATCGTCAGCGCCCCGGAAATGGTGCCGACAATTTCCAGCAAGTCCTGCTGGCTGTTAACCGTAAAATCATCTTCCCCCACGATCTTGTGGCGCAGGCGCAGCAGGTTGGTAATTTGGAACATGGCGGCGTCCATCTGCTCCTGGCTGTCGATGGACACGCTGATGTAGGTTAGCTCGATGCCATAGGGCGAGGTGCGCCCCACCAGCCGGTTAGACATGGTGGTGATGGGAATGACCACCGAGTCGTCGTAGTCCAGCCCCAGGTTGGAGCCTTTCTCATCCAGGACGCCAATCACCTGAAAGCTGACGTTCTTCACGCGAATCTGCTGGCCAATGGGGTCGCGATCGTCCATCAGCCGCTCCGCCAGGTCTGGCCCCAACACCGCCACCGGATTGCTGCGGCGCATGTCCAGCTCAGAGAAAAACCGCCCCTGCTTCACCTCGAAGTTGCGCACGGGTATAAATCCCGGCGTGGTGCCGACGACGGTGGCGTTGGTGTTGCGGTTGCCGCGAGTCACCAGCCCTCGGTCGTTGAACTCTGGGGCCACGTCGTCTACGGACTGCACCTGCTGGGCGATCGCCTCCGCATCCGACAGCACCAGGGTTTTGGGGACATTGAACGTGGCCTGCTGGGTTTCCCGGCTTCCCGGTACGATGAACAGCACGTTTGGCCCCAGCCCTTCAATCTGATCTGTCACATACTCCTGCGCGCCTTCACCAATGCCCACCATGGCAATCACCGACGCGTTACCAATGATGATGCCCAGCATGGTCAGGGTGCTCCGCAGCTTGTTGGCCGTTAGCGCCCGGAACGCCATTTTTGTACTTTCTAGGAAATTCATGGTCTTCTATTGCCCTGCCGCTTTTTGGGTGTTTGAAACGGGTGCGGGGGGCGAAGCATTTCGATGAACCCGATGGTCGGAGCGTTGGAACAGCTTACGAAATGCTTCGTCCCTGCGGTTATTCTTCTTCGCGTCGCCCGAAATTGAGGTTCTCTAACTGCTGTCCAGGGGGAAGCTCGACGAAGATGCGATCGCCCGTCTCTACTCCTTCCAGAATCTGGATTTCATTGCCTACCTGGGAGCCAGAGGTGACGGGCCGGAAGCGAATTCGGTCGTTCTCATCGGGGACGAGTACGCCTTCCTGCCCGTCCAGGGTGACGACCGCCACGGCGGGCACCACCAGCGCATTCGGCTGCTCTTCACCGATGAACGTCGCGTCTGCCTTCAGCCCCGACTTGAGCTGATCCAACCCGGTGAGCAGCTCCACCGTCACTTCAAAGTAGACGAAATCTCCCCGGCTGGGGTCTTCAATGGCCTGGGGGGCAATGCGCTTCACCTGGCCTTCAAACACCTGGTTAGGGAAGGCATCGGCCACCACTTCCACCGGCTGTCCGGGCCGAATCTGGTTAATGTCTACCTCCGGCACTTCCGCCACCACCTCCAGCCCCTGGGCCAGGGCAACAATGGCGGAAGAGGTTGCTGAAGACGCCTCCGAGGCCGAAGTGGTGGGCGTTACAAAAGCCCCTTCGGTCGCGAACTTTTGGGTCACAATGGCGTCAAACGGAGCGCGGATGATGGTGTCTTCGTAACGGACAGCAATGGCCTGGCGCTGGGCGATCGCATCGGCCAATTGAGCCTCCGCTTCAGCAATATCCTCCACCCGGCTACCGCGCTGCAGCAGACGCAAATTATCCTGGGACTCTCGCAGGCGGAACTGGGTTTCCTCCAGGTTGGCACGGGCGCGATCGGCTTCGTTAAGGAAGTCATCCAGCTCGTTTTGGGAGATCACCGCCCCTTCATAAAGTTCCTGGTTGCGGGCCAGCCGATCCGTAGCCAGGGCTAGCCGCGCCTCGGCGTCATCCACTCGGGCCTCGGCCTGGGCTACCTGGGCTTCGGCCTGGGCAATTTCTTCGGGGCGGCTGCCGTTACGTAGAGCCGCCAGTCGGGCTTCGGCCTGGGCAATGCGGGCGTCGTACTGGGCCAGTTCGGCCTGCAGATCGTCGCTCTTCATGCGGGCGATGATTTGGCCCTCGGTGACGCGATCGCCCTGCTCCACATACAGAGCTGTCACAATGTCAGACGTGCGGGGGCTGAGGTTGACCGTGTCCACCGGCTCGATGGTGCCGCTGGCCGTAATCCGCACCGCCAGGGATTGAGATTCGACGGGCACCGTCAGGTCGGCCACGTCATATTCGGGGGGACGGTTTTGCCAGACGATGAGTGCGGTGGTGGCCCCTCCCCCAAGCAGTCCGGCGGCCAGCAGAGCAATGGCCCAGGAGGCTGGGCGGCGAATTTTACCAACGATAGGAAGTTGCATGGTCGTAGAGTGGTGTCGGAAGATACCAGAAATAAATCTTCAGCGGGTAGGCTGGGGTGTTTGCAAAGCTCAGGCTCTGCCTGGTCGCCCCTGCCATTCCCTTTCCCAGCGCTGATTGAGCTGCGGCAGCTCCTGCTCCCAGAAGGCGTGGACGTCGTGCATCTCCTGCAATCGCTGCTTGAGCGTTGGAGGCGCATCGCTGAGCAGGTCAAGCCCCCGCTCGGCCAGCCGCCGAAACGTGGCAATTTGGGCCAGCCGCTGCTCGGCCAATTGGGTCCAGGCATTGGGCCTGATTTGAAAGTAGTCCCGGCGTTCCCCTGGAATGCTAGTGCGCTCGATCAGACCGATTTGGATGAGCAGCCGGGTCATGCTGCTGATCGAGCCTTTGCTGGCCTGCAGGATATGGGCCAGATCCTGACTGGTTTGCTGGGGTGGGTCAGAAATCAGCAGCCAGCCGAAGATGCGCCCTGCCATGCGAGGAAATCCCACTTTTTCAAACATCAGCCCCATCTCTTCAGCGAAGTAGATGGCCTCACGCTCAGTGCAGGGAGAGAAAACAGGTGAATGGGTCGAATCAGCAGAGGATTGGCGCACGGTGAAAGTCCTGAGCGGCGATTTGATTTGGATGCTTACCTCTATTATAATCAGCCAGTTTTATATGTTCAGTAATGACTGAACTGACAGAACTCAGAGCGGCACAGGGGCGATCAGGTCAGACCGATGCTTCGTAAACGCCCCACTTCGAGCCGCCCATCCCCGACGGGCGGGAGTGTTAGGCTGGAAGCGAACGAAATTCTTTGCCATCTCCCCTTTTCCACTGTGACAACCCCCTTTGCCGCCGAGCGGCTACTCTTCACCCCTGCTTCCCCATCGGCAGATGCCGTCCCGCTGATTTTTGCTTTTCCCAATGAGTACAGTGTGGGCATTACCAGCCTGGGCTATCAAATGGTGTGGGCCACCTTGGCGATGCGGCCCGATGTGCAGGTGAGCCGCTATTTCACCGATGTCCAGGAGGCGCTGCCCGCCTCCCCCGAACTGCTGGGGTTTTCTGTCTCCTGGGAGCTGGACTATGCCAATATTCTGAGTACCCTGGAAAATCTGGGGATTCCCATTCGGGCGGGCGATCGCACCCATAACCACCCGCTCGTCTTCGGTGGCGGCCCGGTGCTCACGGCCAATCCAGAACCCTTTGCCGATTTCTTCGACGTGATTCTCCTCGGGGATGGGGAAACCCTGCTAGATGCGTTTATCGAGGCCTACCAGGCGGTGCGAGGGGGCGATCGCCCCACACAGCTACGCCACCTCGCCCAGGTACCGGGGGTCTATGTTCCCAGTTTGTACACCGTGACCTACGAAGCTGCCGATGGGCCAGTTCGAGACGTGTCACCGGTCGATGGAAGTATTCCCGCCCAGATTGCTAAGCAAACTTACCGGGGCAACGTGCTGTCGGCCTCCACTGTGGTCACCAAGCACGCGGCCTGGGAAAACATTTACATGGTGGAAGTGGTACGGAGCTGCCCCGAAATGTGCCGCTTTTGCCTCGCCAGCTATCTGACCCTGCCCTTTCGCACCGCCAGCCTCACCGGATCGCTGATTCCCGCCATTGAAAAGGGGCTGCAGGTGACGAACCGCATCGGCCTCCTGGGGGCATCCGTCACCCAGCACCCCGAATTTGCAGATCTGCTCGATCACCTGAGCCAGCCCCGGTTTGACGACGTGCGCCTCAGCCTCGCCTCGGTGCGCACCAACACCGTCACCCCCAGGCTGGCAGAGACCCTGGTGCGACACGATACCAGATCTATCACCATCGCAGTGGAAAGCGGCTCCGCCCGACTACGGCGAATTATTAATAAAAAGCTAGAAAACGACGAGATTATTCAGGCGGCAATGAACGCCAAAGCGGGGGGACTAACTGCCCTCAAGCTCTATGGCATGGTGGGGGTGCCAGGGGAAACGTCGGCGGATCTGGAGCAGACCGTGGCCATGCTGCGGGCCATTAAAAAAGCGGTGCCGGGTTTGCGCCTCACCTACGGCTGCAGCACCTTTGTGCCTAAGGCCCATACTCCGTTTCAGTGGTATGGCGTCAACCCCGAGGCCGAACCACGGCTCAAGTGGCTGCAAAAGCAGCTCCGGCCCCAGGGCATTGATCTACGCCCGGAAAGCTACAAATGGTCGGTGATTCAGGCGCTGATTTCCAGGGGCGATCGCCGCCTCTCCCACCTGCTGGAACGGGTACGCCACTATGGCGACTCCCTGGGCAGCTACCGCCGTGCCTTCAAAGATCTTCACGGGCAGCTCCCGGAGCTAGACGATTACGTCCACCAACCCTGGTCACCTAGGGCGACCCTGCCCTGGGGCCATATCCAGGGTCCCCTGCCCACGGCCACGCTAGTGAAACATCTGGAAGACGCCGTTAGCCAGATGGACAACCGGCAGCCCGCCGAGCAGTTCGCATAGGGCAGGTAACCACTTTCAACCGATTTGCACCGTTTCGCCCAGTTCTGGCGGCAGTTAAAACGGCAGGAATTCATCCTGACTCTAACTTGGGTTGGCTGTAGAGATCTGTACACATGACCACTGTGGAGCCGATTCAATTCAGTGGCGAATTACAGACTTGCCCACCCATTCCTTCCGGTAAAACTGCCGTGGTAGATACTCTCCTCCGTGATGCCCAAGCCCTGAGTCCAGTAAACCAGGCGACTTATCAACGCTTGCAGGCGGCACTGCACCTGAATTTACGCCGTCAGATTTTTGTTGCCATTTGCGATGATCTCGTGCTGCGCGATCGCCTGACGGAACGGCTGCAGGCTGAGCACCTGAGTCTGCAGCAGGCTGCCGCATCAGGACAGGGGCCGATTTATCCCAAAGTGGTGACCCTGCGGCTTGACCTCACCAACCCCAACCCCATCGACCAAATCTCCCGCTGGCTGGCGCAATTCCCTCCCCCCGCTACAGAATTTGACGCCCGCATGCCCGCCTTTCAAATTGTCGGCATTGAAACCCTCAGTCGTCAACCCGCCGCCAATCAGTGGCTTTTCCTCACCCACCTGCAGGAGATCGAGCGCAACCTGCCCGCCCTGGAATCTTCGCTGCTGCTGTGGGTGCCCCGCCCCTGGGGACGGATGATTCCCCAATCGGCCCCCAATTTCTGGCGCTGCCGCTCGGCGGTCTTTGAGTTTGAAGGCGACCCGACGCCCCTCGTCTCTCCGGGGCACCGCCTGGCCACCCAGCGGCCCGCTGCCATCCAGCGTCACTCGCAGCAGTCCGTGCCGCCGTCCCATGCCCCCGCCATGCCAGTCGGCCAGCCCGTCTCCGAGGAGGAGCTGGCCCTGCTCAAGGCCGAGTTTTTGCTGCCCCCGTCCCATCCCCATGGCGATCGCCCCCACCCCAGCACCGTTCAATTTGACGAGTCCCTGTTTGACAGCGAGCCGCTGAACCCCGCTCCAGACGAGCCAGACTTTACCGCCCTGCTCAACCCAACCGATGAAGCCGAGGATGAGCCTGAGAACCTGGCCCACGTTTCAGATCGCTTTGACGATTTCGTCGCTGCAGATGAGGAGTTGACCGCCAGCAACGGATCCCTATTTGGGGATAACCCTGCCTTTGACAGGGCGATGTTTGAAGATGAAACTGAGGCCCCCACTCTGCTGGATGCGGCCTTAACTGAAGACGACCAGGAAACGGAGCTGATGTCTGCCCCCGCCGACGATCTCAGCGACACTTTCCACGATTTGCTGGATGAGCCTGTCACCACGGATGTGTTTGACATCGACCCACCAGCTTCGGGCGATCGCTTTTCCCAGGCTACCCCTCAGCCGCAGGGCGAAGACACAGGGGCGATCGCTGAAACCGATTTCTTTCCTGCCCACCCCGCCCCCGGTGACCCTTCCACCGATGTCAAGGGGACGTCCGACGCCGGAACCCCGCTCCGGTTCTCCTTTGTTGATGGGGATGATGAGGCAGCCGCGTTAAGTCTGGCCCACTTTATTCGCAGCTCAGAGGATGAGGACAGGGCCAACCCCTCTGCATCGGCTGACCCAGAGGCTGAAGTGGGCGAGCCAGGGTTCGATACGTCAGAACCATATTCGGCAGCGAACGAGCCGATGCTGACCAACACAGCGATTGATTCCCCGGTTGATTCACCCATTGATGATTTAGATGAGCCAACGGTGGGGGCAACGGATATTTTCACCGTTCGTAACCCGGATGCTCCCACTTCCCATTCGACCTATGAACCAGCGGCGGCTGATGCCGCGATCGATTCACCTGCGGAGCCAGCTACCGATAGGGGAAGGGCGGCAGAGAGGCCTCCCTTTACGCCGATGATGCCTGCCAACGGCGATATGGCCCATGCCGACTACCCCGACGACACTATCACCGCCCTGCTGGGAAATGTCACTGAGTCCCTCCTGCTGGAAGACGCACCGGACGAGGTGCCCACGGCCAGTCCCTGGGCCAGTCCACTGGAGGGCTTCCCCGCCGAAGAGGAATCAGCAGCGGAAGCGAACGGGGCGTCCCATTTAGACGAAGAAGAGGTGGAGGTGGCCGTTGCGGATGCTGCGCCGCTCTTCCTTAACCCAGTTTCCCTGTCGTCGCTCAAGTCGGCCTCCACGGCGCAGGCCGACGCCGCCCCTGCCGCCCAACTGGGGATGGACGAGGCGGTGGCCAATGATCCCCATGCCCGCAGTCTCCTGCAGCAAATTAGCGGTCTCCAGCAGCAGCAGGCCCCGGCGATGGTTTTGGCGGGTGCGTATCGAGCACTGGGAAACCTGTATCGCGATCGCATCGAGCAGGGAGACATTGCCCCGGCCAATCTCCTACGGGCCATGAAAGCCTACGAGCAGGTGCTGCGGTGGGTAGATGAACAGTCGCCCATGTGGGCCGAGGTGCTCAACGACATGGGCAACCTCTGCTGGCTGCTCTCCCGCTGCGCCCCCAGCCCAGAGGAGGGTCTGCCCCACCTGCAGCAGGGCATCCATGCCTACCAGCTGGCCCTGACCAAAATTAATCCCCAAACCCACCCCCAGACCTACCCGATGATTCAAAACAACCTGGGGGCGGCCTATGGGGATCTGGCCCGGTATCAAAACCCCACCGAGCACTTGCAGAAGTCCATCGACGCCTACCAGGAAGCGCTCAAGTATCGCCGGGCCGACCAGGATCCGCTGCGCTATGCATCCACTCAGAATAACCTGGGGACGACCTACTGGAACCTGGCCCAGCACCGCATGCCCCTGGAGAATTTGAAACGGGCGATCGCCGCCTATGGGGAAGCCCTGAGCTACTATCAGCCCAACAAGGATCCGCTCAACTACGCCATGATTCAAAACAACCTGGGGACAGCCTACTGGAACCTGGCCCAGCATGAGCAGTCCAACGATTGGCTCCAGCGGGCCATCAACGCCTACCGACAGGCGCTGGAATACCGCACCCTGGAGACAGCCCCAGCCGCCTTTGCCGCCACCCAGAACAACCTGGGCACCGCCTACTGGCACATTGCTACAAATGCAGATGATGCGCCCCAGGTGAAGCTGGAGTGCCTCAGGCAGGCGGTACGAGCCTATGAATCCGCCCTGAAGGCCGTGGCGGTAATTCGCCAGAGCAACCGCCCCATCCCGCTCAACTTTGACGTGATGGCCACCCACAACAATCTGGGTCTGGTGCAGTATCAGGTGGCCACCCACCCCCAATTTGACTCGTCGGAGGAGGATGCCAACCAGTACCTGGAGGCAGCCCTGGATCAGCACCTTACGGCCCTCCACGGGTGGCAGGGGCGGCCCGAACTGCGACAAACCGCCCTTAATTGCCTGGTGCAAACGCTGCAGGCCATCTATGCCCAGAAGGGGCTGGTGGGTCAAAACCTCGCCCTTTCGAAAATTCCGGGCTATCTCCTACCGGAAATCCTGCCGAAACTTTAAGATCAATGTCGTAGCGATCTCCGACACCAAAACAATACCGTCCCCGAAGGTGCAAATGGTCATTTGCCCCTACCCCCCGATACAATTTAGATTGCCTAAAGACATACTGTTGGAAACTCCTAGAGACACAGACGATGGCTGACGAACTGCCCACCCACGCAATTCAAAACCTGTCGCCTGACACCACCGACTTCTGGTTCGACTACCCGGTTCATGCCCATCCCCACCAGACTGACTATGCCGGAGTGGTCTGGCATGGTTCCTATATCGCCTGGATGGAGGAGGCCCGCATTGAGTGTTTGCGATCGCTCGGTATCGAATATGCTGACCTGGTGGCCATGGGCTGCGAGCTTCCCGTCGTGGAGCTGAACATCCGCTACCATCGTGCCCTGCGGATGGGCATGGACGCCATTGTCCGCACTCGCATTCTGAACCTTGACAGCGTGCGGCTCAACTGGGATTACAAAATTCAGTCCCGCGACCAGGAGGAACTTTATGTCACTGCTTGCGTATCCCTGGTGGCCGTCGATCGGGAGAAAGGGAAAATCATGCGCCAGTTGCCGCCTGCGGTGAAGCACGCGCTGATGAAGATGGCGATTGAGACTTAGGCTTCCACTCCTGTTCGTTCACACCTGCAAAGTAGGGAGACGCGTCTACTCCCCTCGACTTTCCCTGCCGGGATCAAATTCCCTACTGGGAGGGATGTGGCCCTGGTGGGGAGACTGGTATCTATGGTGCATTACAGTTTGCGAGGTGTTGTATGACGACCCCAATTAATTTCTTCCTGGCCCATCTCTTCGTGTCAACAGTTGATACCGCTGCCAACCAGCCCCATTTCCCCATCAGCGCCACGGTGGTCATGGTGATTGGATTTATTGCAGCCACTACCATCGGCTCCATCGCCTGGTACAACTCCAAGCGCCCCGTGGGTTGGCAGGACAAAGAGCGCCCTGATGTGGTGCCCAAGGTGGATAAAGTTGAGAATCCAGGGCTGGGCAAACCCAAGTCGTAGGATCAGCCCAGGCTTACCCTTTGATTAAAGTACCCTTTGATTAAGGCTTGATCATCTGTCGTAACGGTACGCTGCGGATCCGCAGATGGCGCAGATGGCGCAGATGAAAGGCCAGTCAATTCTGAGGGGGCAAATATCTATTTGCCCCTACCGTGTGCGTTGACGAATGGCGTAAACCGCTTGAAACCAGCAAAGCAGAAGGATTTCACTCCCCATGATGGACATTACTCAAGTTTGGGAAGAACTTGCATGGCAGCACGGCGGTAAGATTGTTTATTTGATTTTGGACGGTCTGGGGGGCATCCCCGATGCGGCCCATGGCGGCAAAACGGAATTGCAGGTGGCGCATACGCCCAACCTGGATGCGATCGCCAAACAGTCAAGCTGTGGCCTGCTAGACATGGTGGGCACCGGCATCACCCCCGGCAGTGGCCCCGGCCATCTTACCCTATTTGGCTACAATCCGCTTACCTATCGCATTGGTCGGGGCGTTCTGTCAGCCCTGGGCATCGAGTTTGACCTGCAAGAGGGGGATGTGGCAGCCCGCGTTAACTTTGCAACCGTGGGGGAGAACGGGGAAGTGCGCGATCGCCGGGCCGGACGCATTGAAACCGACCTCAACCAGCAGCTCTGTGAAAAAATTCGCGACAAAGTATCCCTGGACTTTGAAGGTACTTTCTTTTTTGAAACCGTCAGTGAACACCGGGCCGTGTTTGTGTTGCGGGGCGAAGGACTGAGCGGTGCCCTGCGGGATACCGATCCACAAGCGACGGGACGCCCTCCCCTTGAGGTTCAGGGGCAGGCAGAGGGGGCAGAAAAAACGGTGGAACTGGTGCGATCGTTCCTCGACCAGGTGCATCAGGTTCTGGCCGATGAGCAGCCCGCCAACGCGATCCTGATGCGGGGATTTGAGCGATATCAGGCCCTTCCATCGCTCCAGGAAAGGTTTGGCCTGCGGGGGGTGTGCATCGCAGACTACCCCATGTATCGGGGGGTGAGCCGCTTGATAGGCATGGATGTGCTTCCACGACCGGGGGGCATGGAACAGCGGTTCAAGGCGCTGGAGGCTTGTTACGGCGACGAGTATGACTTTTATTTCTTACACGTCAAGAAAACCGACAGCAAGGGAGAGGATGCCGACTTTGATGGCAAGGTGCATTTATTAGAGGAAATCGATCGCCTCGTTCCCATGATCACCCAGCTTCAGCCCGACGTGCTGGTCGTCACCTCCGACCATTCCACCCCAGCGACCATGGGGCAACATAGCTGGCACCCTGTTCCGGTGATGCTTCAGTCCAAGCTGTCGCGGGTTGATCAGGCCGATTGCTTTGATGAATTCGCCTGCATCATGGGTGCCCTGGGCCAGCGTCCTGGTTTGGACATCATGGGGCTGGCCCTGGCCCACGCCCAGCGACTCCGCAAGTTTGGCGCTTGAGCCTGAATTGGTCAGGGCAAATATGTCATTTGCTCTGACCCCCGAAGGCAGGACACTCCTCATGTCGCCCTGCGACAACGCCAGCCATCCCACCGAGCAAATTCCGAACTTCCCGTTGACCCAAGGCTAGGATGGGTGAGGCAATTTCGCGGGAGCTGGATTTATGGTGGAAAAGCTAATCCCCCTGAGGGGTTTGGTGGGTTCGATTGCGCTGGGCGGCCTTATTGGTGTGACTGTTTTGGGATGGTTCACCTCCCTTTATGGCTGGCCCCTCTATCTGGAGATATTCTCCCACTTTCAAGTTCAGTATTTGATTTTAAGCCTGGGCCTGTTGGGGATCGTGGCATTCACCCAGCAGAAGGCGATGGTACTGATTGGGCTGCTGTGCTGCGCGTTGCTTGCGGTTCAAGTTCTGTCGTGGTACACGCCTCCCGCTGTGTTTGCTTCTGCTCAAACCGCCAATTTGCGGGTCTTTGCTGCCAATGTCAATATCCAGAATAAGAGGTACGAGCAAGTACTGGCGATCGCCCGTCAAGCTTCCCCTGATCTGGCAATTTTTATGGAAGTAGACAACGATTGGATTGCACAGCTCAATACGCTCCGCGATGTGCTGCCCTATTCCTCCGCTGATTTAGATTTTCCTAAGCCAGGGCTGGTGGTCTATAGCCGCACGGCATTAATTAATCTCCGCCTTGAATATTTTGCAACTAAAAAAAGAGTCAGTGTAGTGGCTGAACTGGAGGTGGAGGATGCCAATTCTCGCCGCATTTCCGTTGTCGCCACCCACCCATTGCCGCCGATTAATCCCGCCCTTTTCCACTCCCGCAATCGCCAGCTAGACCAGGCCGCCAGCTATATTCAAACCATCGAGCAGCCGACTTTGCTGGTGGGAGATCTAAATATTACGATGTGGTCGCCTTATTACAAACAGATGGCCGACAAAGCAGGTTTAATAAATGCTAGAAAAGGGTTTGGCATTATCCCCACCTGGCCCAGGACAGGAATCTATCAGTCCATTCCCAGTTTTATCCATTTCCTATCTTCAATCCCAATCGATCATTGCTTACATAGTCGAGAAATTCGTACGGTAAAAATTCATACAGGGGAAGCAACGGGTTCCGACCATGCGCCAATAATCGTAGATTTATGGATTCCCACAGGACGTAACCGTCCCAGGAACTTAACAAAACCTTATGGATCTGAGGCGAACGATTCCGCTAGGGTAGGGACATGAGCGAAGAGATTGAGATTGTTGGCATTAAAGTACCCAAAGCAGACTGGGAAGCGA
>JAYKGU010000058.1:0-22406 GCA_035285585.1 Synechococcales cyanobacterium | reverse complement strand
GATTGAGATGGTAGGTGTGTCGGCTCTCCTGGTTTTGCAGGCGGGCGTTGTCCTGCTCCAGGTTGCTGACGCGCTCTTGACTGGCAGTCAGCTGTTCGGAAAGGGTTTGAATGTGAATTTCCTGGCGCTGGACGGTTTGCTGAGCAAATTCAAGCTGGTTGAGCAGGTAATCCACCTGGTTTTGTACCGTACCCTCGCCAGGTTGGGGTAAGGGATGGGCAGATGCGGAAAGTCTGCCGTCAGCGACCTGGGAGGCTTGCTGACGGTCTTCCAGGGTCTTTTCCAGGGTGGCAATCCGATCCAGCAGCTCGTGGTTTCGCTGATTCAGATCCTGCACAAGCTTAATCAACGCTTCAGGGCTGGGGGATTGTTTGGCTGAGCCGCGACGGGATTGGTTAGTCATAGTCTTCTTCTCTGAGTGAGACGGTTGCGTTCCCTGGTACTGCGCTTGACGTTGAACAGCATCCCGTCGAATCACACTAGGGAAATGAGGGGCCTGCTGGCCAGGAGCGGCTGGGCTGGGAGGAGTCTGGGAAACAGGTGCCTGGGAAACACCAGCGGAGTGTGGATCGGGGCGATCGCCTTCTGGCAGGGGAGCATTTGCTTTGCGTGTAACCATTACCCATCCAGACCTGTCTATTAGAACTTGTTTCGCCAGACTAAAGCAATTAGCCAGGCTAAATCAATCTGATTCAATCAACTTCTTTAGAATTCCGAGACCATCAGAACTCCGACAGCACCCATAAACGACAGGCGTTAGCAACTGCAACGCCTGCACCAGACGCAGACAAAATTCCTAATCCGGATGTATCCCGAACACCTAAATGTGTTAGCACGGATTTCAGAAATTCAAAGCAAATTATAGAGGAAAGTTAACAGTTATTGGCCGACCCAATCCTAAATTAATTTTTCAGCCGCGATCGCACCCACTGAAACAGGCTCGTGATTTTCTCCTCAACCCAAAGCATCCCCAAGTCGATCCATTCCAGCAATTGCTCAAGGGGGTGCTTCTCGTATCTCACCAGGGAGGCTTTCGCTTCAATCAACGTGGGCAGTAGGGCAGCCTCGTCGCTATCGTCCCGGCGATCCAGCGGCTCCAGGTCACTCCCCGCCGCACCCCCCCGCGCCTGGATGGCCCTATTCTTCCCTGACCGGGTGGTGGCATCCCAGGAAATTTCGTCAATGGCTCCCCCTGGCCCCGTTGCCGCCAGGGAGCCGCGCTGATGGACGAGATCGGTCTGCTGCAAATAGTCAACCAGATAGTGCTCCAGCTCATGAATGGGCACCGAGGCGGCGGCGTAGTCCAGCATAAAGGCCTCCACATCGGCGGTGCTTTCCTGATCCATGGGCTGAATGCGGGCGATCGCCCCTTCCATCGCCTCGGCCATATCAGCCCCGATACTGGCATAGCTCGACCACAGGGGAGCAGCAGCAAGATAGGGTTTGGCCCGCACCGGCAGCGAGGGCACGATGGGGGGTAGTTCCTGGTGGAGGCGACTCTGGCTCAACTGATTGGCGCTTTGCCAGCCTTCGCTATCCCCCCGGAGGTCGGGGTCAAACCAAATGTTTGGCAGTTGCGGAGGAAACGGGCGTAGCAGCCCCGGATAGGGAGCAGGCGGTACGGGGCCTGCCGCCACAGGTTCACCTGGATGGGCAGGCCCAGGAGCAGCCGAATGATCCACCAGGGGATTGACTGCCCGCAGTAGGTTCTGAAAGCGCTGCCAGAGGGACGGTGATGGCGCTGCGGGGGACGCGGCGGGAGGCAGGGGCCGCACAGGTTCTGGCTGGGGAAAGGGGGACATCGGGAAACCCAGATCAGGCGGCGGCATCGCCACAGGGGATGCGGGGGAGGGCACCAACCGGGATTCCTGGAACAAATTGATCGACACGGCCACCGGGCTGGTCTGCACCCAGGCCATCAGCCGCCGGAAGGCCCGAATCGGGGGGGCAAGGGTTTCCCGGTCGGCGGGTGGCGGGAGGAAGTTGGAAAGAGGGGATGAACCTGAGAGCGATCGCCCCGTTGCCCGCAAAAAACGCCGCTGTTCCCGCCAGAAGTCCGCCAACTCCCAAATAATCCGCCGTTTCAGGTAAACCTCCTGCTGGGGCGTCAGCACGTCCTGCACGCGATTTTCGACGTCCACCAGCACCAGGCGGCGAGAGGCCAGCAGGGTGGCAATGCCGCGAATGGGGGCCGCCCCCAAAATTTGGGGCTGGGCGGGCGATGGGGCATCGGTGATGGCCAGGACGGGGTCGGGCACTTCAGCCAGGGTCAGGTCGGAGGGATCGGCGCTGAAGTGCAGGGCGGAGGGGCCACTGAGCTGTAGGGCGGCAGGATCTGGAGCTGAAAGGAGGGGAGGGGACGCACCTGGCAGCGTCAACGGCCTTACCGCCTGGGAACTCAGGGGAACGGGTAGCCCAAAAATCTGCAGGCTTTGCAGCGTCCGGCGAATGGGCGTATCAGCCTGGGGCGGAACGGTGGGCAGCGTCTGGGACGGGGGCTGGGTGTTTTGCTGCACGGCCTGGGCCGCCGCCCGCAGCGCTGGAAAGATCCGATCCATCGATCGCCCAATTTGCCGACTCACCAGTCGGGTGGTTTGAAACGCCAGGTACACCGGATAGAGCAGCACCTGAGCGCCCCAGGTGGCGGCGACCTTTACCTGCCGTAGCCCCCGCAGGGTGCGATCGCGCAGCTTCAGGGACTGTTGGGATAGGAAACTTAAAACCTGGCTTTGATAGCGACCAGAGGAGGGCATGGGCGGGGCGCGGGGTAAGGGGGCGAGAAATCAATGGCAGCACGGTGATGCTGGCGTTCTAAGGTAGAGTCAAAGCAATCCCATCGTGAATTCGACATTGCCTTGGGATTCATTGCCTTGATCTTATCGGAAGATGCTGACTGGAAGCTGCCCATGCCCCTCGCTGACGAGGTCCCCTCGATGACCCAAATTTCCTCAGATCCTATGTCTGCGAACCAGGTGATTGATGGGGCGATCGCCCACCTCCGCCAGCTCACCCAGCAAGACATCCAGACCCACTGGCGACTGTATCACGGCGACCTGCCCCTGGACACCGCCCTCAACCCTCAGACCTGGGCAGCTTGGACACCAGCCAGCCTCAACGACCGGGGACATGTCGCCTGGAGCAGGGGACGGCAGGTGCTCTGGCTGGGACACACCCTGGTCATTCCCGCCCATCTCCACGGCTACCCCCTTGCTGACCTGGCCCTGCGGCTCTCCCTGACCTGGTGGGCCGAGGCGGCGCAGATTTTTGTGGACGGTGTGCTGGTTCAGGAGGGAGACCTGTTTGACTGCTCGGTCGAACGGTTGCTCAAACCTGCAGTGGTTCCCCAGGAGCGGGTAACGGTGGCCATCCGGCTAGTGAGTCCGGGGCATGACGATGGGGCGCTGGTGCGATCGCGCTACTTCTACGAAAATCCCGACCAGTCCCTCGACCCTGCCCCCGAACCGGGATTTGTGGCCGATGAGCTGGCGGTTTTGCAGCGGTTTCTCCGGACCTTTGACCCAGAACAGCTTTCCGTTTTGGCTGAGGCGGTGCAGACCATTCCCTGGGAGGAAGTTGGCGATCGGGAGGGGTTTCAGCGGGCGATCGCCCATCTCCGCGACCAGCTCCAGCCCTTCAGCCCCTGGATGAAGCAGCGGCGGATTGGACTTTTGGGCCACGCTCACCTGGATCTGGCCTGGCTGTGGGAAATCAGCGACACCTGGGAGGCGGCTCAACGCACTTTTACCTCGGTGCTGGACTTGCAGCGGGACTATCCCGACCTGATCTTCACCCACTCCACCCCCGCCCTCTACACCTGGATTGAGGAACACCGCCCCGATCTGTTTCAGGCGATTCAGCGACAGGTCGCCGCCGGAATCTGGGAAGTGGCCGCCGGACTGTGGGTAGAGCCGGAGCTGAACCTGGTGGGGGGCGAATCCATCGTGCGCCAGGTGCTCTATGGTCAGCGCTACACCCAGGAAAAGTTTGGCCATCTCAGCCGCATCGCCTGGTTGCCGGATAGCTTTGGGTTCTGCTGGCAGCTTCCCCAAATTCTCGCCCAGGGCGGCGTGGATTACTTTGTGACCCAGAAGCTGCGCTGGAACGACACCACGGAATTTCCCCATGAAATCTTCTGGTGGCGATCGCCCGACGGCACCCCCATCCTCAGCCTCACCGCGCCCCCCATCGGTACCCCCATCGACCCGCTGCAAATGGCCGACTACGCCTGCCAGTGGGAAGCGAAAACCGGACAGTCCAACTGCCTCTGGCTACCGGGCGTAGGCGATCATGGCGGCGGCCCCACCCGCGAGATGCTGGAGCAGGCGCAGCGCTGGGGGCGATCGCCCTTCTTTCCCCAACTGGAGTTCACCACCGCCGCTGCGTTCCTGGACAAGCTGGTGCCCACTTCCCTGGAAACGCCCGCAACCCTCCCCTGCTGGAACGACGAGCTTTACCTGGAATTCCATCGCGGCTGCTACACCACCCACGCTGACCAGAAGCAGGCCAACCGCCGCTGCGAAGCGCTGCTCTACCAGGCGGAACTGTACGCTTCCCTGGCGACCCTGCTTACCCACAAGCCGTACCCCAGGGAGCGTTTGGAAGCTGCCTGGAAAAGCGTTCTCTTCAACCAGTTCCACGACATTCTGCCCGGTTCGGCCATTCCAGAGGTCTATGCCGAGGTCAACCCCGTCTGGCAGGCGGTGGCGGCGGAGTCTCAGCAAGTGATTCAGCAGTCTCTAGGGGCGATCGCCCCCCACATCACCTTGCCCACGCCCCCCATCGCCAACGCCCGTCCCCTGCTCATCTTCAACTCCCTCAACTGGCTCCGTTCTGAGGTAGTGGCCTTCCCCCTCCCGGACTCGTCCGCCACAGACGGCTGGCAGGTCTATGACACGGACGGACAGTCCCAACCCAGTCAAGTCCAGCCAAGAGGTGGCCTCAATGAAGCGGAGCTTCTTCTCTTTCGAGCCGAGAAGGTTCCCAGCCTGGGCTATCGGCTGTTCTGGTTGCGGCAAGAAGAAGTTGGGGAGAATGGAGCGATCGCCCCCCCCAATTCCTACACCTTGGAAAATGAATATCTCCGGGTAGAGATTGACCCCGAAACGGGCGATGTCGCCAGCCTGTATGACCGCACCCAGCAGCGGGAAGTCCTGTCCGCACCGGGCAACCAGCTCCAGGCGTTTCAGGACCAGGGGCAGTACTGGGACGCCTGGAACATCGACCCCGACTATGGGCAGCATCCCCTGCCGCCCGCCCAACTCCAGTCCATTAGCTGGCTGGAGGATGGCCCCGTCCAATCCCGCATTCGCGTGGTGCGGCGCGTGGGCCAATCGGAGTTTCGGCAGGATTACATCTTGCAAGCGGGCAGCGATCTTCTCAAAATCGAGACCCAGGTGGACTGGCAAGAACGGCATACCCTGGTGAAAGTCGCCTTTCCCTTCCAGCTGTCCGCTGCGGTGGCGACCTACGAAATGCCCTTTGGCGCGATTCGGCGATCGCCCCACCCTTCCACCCCCCAGGAGCAGGCCAAATGGGAGGTGCCCGCCCTCAACTGGGCCGATCTGAGCACCGAGGACTACGGCGTCAGCCTCCTCAGCGACTATAAGCAGGGCTACGACGCCACCCCCGACCAGCTGCGGCTGACCCTGCTGCGGGGAGCCTGCTGGCCCGATCCAGACGCCGATCGGGGACCGCACCAGTTTACCTATGCCGTCTATCCCCATAGCAAATCCTGGCAAACGGCCCAGACCGTTCACCGGGGCTATGAGTTGCAGCAGCCGTTATGGGCGATTCCCTGGCGGGACGGCAAGCCGATCGCCCCCAATCCATCCGCCCCCCGCTCCCCTGCCCTACCGCCCTGCGGCTCCCTGATTAATCTGACAGGCGAATCCGTCATCCTCAGCGCTTTGAAGCCTGCTGAAGACGGGGCAAATGGCTGGATTGCCAGGTTTTATGAATGGTCGGGGCAATCAGGCAAAGTAGCCTGGGGACAACCTTTGTTTCCCTGGTTGGCTGAGGATCGCTCGATTCGAATTGAACCCACCGATTTGCTGGAGCGGGTGGATATCGATCCTGGAGAGAAAAATAGAACCCAAGGCAGAGCATTTCGAGGCGATGCAGGTTCTACCCAGGGCAGTAGTCATCGCCTCGCTATTCTTCCCCCCTGGCGCATTCAAACGTTTTGTCTCAAGGGGGATCTAGGGAATATCTGAAAATGATCCTACCCAGCGACGTGGGGGCAAATGGCCATTTGCCCTTACCGTTTAACCGCAGGTAAATTTTTCCCTGGAAATCTCCTTAGTCTTCGTGATCCTCAAACGGATCGCTGAGTTCCTTGGAGGGTGGGCCAAAGGAGGTATAGATAGCGAAGCCGGTTACGGCAACCAGGGCGATCGCAATGGAAATACTAAAAACTGTTGCAGGTTCCATCGTCATGTCACACACGTACCTATTGAGTGGTATGCTTCTATATTATTACGGAACGTTAAAATTTTAAGGATTTACTTAAGGTAGGAATAGGTCACTCATGGCACAACGGACGCGATTGGGAGATGTTCTCAAGCCTTTGAACTCAGAGTACGGTAAGGTCGCCCCCGGCTGGGGCACCACCCCTTTGATGGCAGTGTTTATGCTGCTGTTCTTCGTATTCCTGCTGATCATCCTACAGATTTATAACTCTTCCTTGATTCTGGAAGGTCTGGAAGTGGACTGGTCTGCACTTGGGCGGTAGGTCATCAGTTGGTAGACATCGACCCCGGTTACTCCGGGGTTTTTTGTAAGTTTTATACTGATATGGGGTCTGGTGGCTCTCGACAGTCCCACCTTGCTGCTGACTTAAGGGAAAGGTTTGATTCAGCAGCCCATCCGTTGTATTGCTTGCTCAGGAGGGGCGGACGTGAACGTTTTTGGCATTGGCTTACCCGAAATGGCGCTGATTTTCATCGTGGCGCTGCTCATCTTTGGGCCAAAGAAGCTCCCCGAAATTGGCCGTAGTTTGGGGAAGGCGATTCGAGGCTTTCAAGATGCATCTAAAGAGTTTGAAAACGAGTTTAAGCGGGAAGCCGAGCAGATTGAGAAATCCGTGAAAGAGCCGATGAAGGCCACCCTGGAAAAACCAGAGACGAAGGCCCTGTCTTCTGCTAAAACGTCAACCAAATCTGACGCTGAATCGGCAGAAGAAATCGACGAAGCCGAAGTCATGGAAACCAGTCCGGATTCCCCCAATGGTTCTGGGGAGGCGATCGCCACCCACACCGACGCTTCCGCAGAAAAGGAAGAAGCCGTCAGCTAAGGAACTTTCTGAAAGAGACCAGTCTTTAATCTATGACCGATGCTGCTACTCAGGACTGCGTGCTGCCGCAGCTCATTGTTGGCCTGGGTAATCCTGGGGCGAAATATCATCGCACCCGCCATAATGTCGGATTCGACGCCATTGACCGACTGGCTCAAACCTGGCAGTGCCGCCTGGCAGAAAACCGCAAGTTTCAGGGAGAGTTTGCAGAAGGCTCTGCCATGCCGGGGCGACGGGTACGCCTGCTGAAGCCCCTCACCTACATGAATCGCTCTGGCCAATCCATCCGGGCGGTGGTGGACTGGTTTAAGCTGCCCCCAGAGTCGGTGCTGATCATTTACGATGACATGGATTTGCCGGTGGGTAAGCTGCGCCTGCGGCTGTCGGGGTCGGCGGGCGGCCACAATGGCATGAAGTCGGCGATCGCCCACCTGGGTACCCAGTCCTTTCCCCGCGTGCGGGTGGGCATTGGTGCCCCCGAAACCGCTTCAGATGCGGAAAAAAAGGAAGTAATTTCCCACGTCCTCGGTAAATTCTCCCCCAAGGAAGCGGCGGCCATTGATGAAATTCTCCACTGGGTGGTGCGGGCCACGGAAATCAGCCTGACGGACGGGGTGGAGAAGGCGATGAATTTGTACAATGGGCGATCGCTCACCGTTGAAACGGAGCGGTCCACCTAAATCAAGGCGTTTTTTGGGAAAAAATTTACCCTGGTCAGACGGTTGGCACGGGCAAATGGCCATTTGCTCCTACCCCATCGGTATGATCGTTCTCAAAAATCTTCCAGTTTGAAAGATTATCTGGGCTTAAAGATTGTTTGAAGAAACGTGAAGGAATGCGGAAACATTCGGGAATCCTAGGGATACCGCATTGCGTTTTGCTTGAGGGTTGCCCGACTATGCTCGACCAATTTCACGCCTACACCAACAGTTCAGCCACCGCCCAATCGCCCGAAGAACTGACACCCATCTTTGCCCAAAAGGCCCTCGATCGTTGCCACGTCATCATTCCCGATATGCCCAAACCTATTAGTGCCGTCGTTTATGAAGGCCAGTTTTACTCCTACGTCAAGCTCTTTAAAGATCTGGAGTCTGCCCAGCGGGGAGCGAAGCGGCTAACCGAAAAAGGTAACAAAGTTATCTTGACGCGAGTCCGAAAGGGTTTGGTATTGTGGATTCTTGAACTCGACGCTCGCCAGACTGAGCGCGCTTTGCGCTAGAGACCTCCGTCCAACGTCTGGTCGATGTTGACTGAAGATTAGCTGGCACACTTCCAGGGAAGCGATTGTGACCTCCAGGCGTTTACCCGAAACCACCGCATACGTCCGCATCACCCACCAGTCCTGGCCCCAGGGCAAGATTGAGGGGGAGGTGCGGGCTAATGATTATGAATGGCGCTTTCAGTGGCGCTTCCAGGGCGGGAAGCTGTCGGTGCAGCCGTCCCTGGGGCGGGCGCTGATTAAGGAACCCCTGGGGCGCTTTCTGGAGCGCTGGGATTATCAGCTCGAACCAGGGGGCGACTACACTTTTACGATTCGCTCAAAGATCTAGAGATTCTAGCGATCGCACCACGCCCAATAGCGCCCCAGGGCCATCAGCGGGAAATACTGCTGATACATGTGATATTTCAGATAAAAATGGCAGGGGAAGCCGGTGCCCGTGAAGTAGGGTTCGTTCCAGCTGCCGTCGGCCTGCTGGGTTTTGACCAGATATTGGATGCCGTGGGCGATCGCCTCCGACGCCGGATTGCCCGTAGCCTCCCCCGCCGCCATCAGCCCGATCAAGGCCCAGGCGGTTTGGGACGCCGTGCTGTCCCCCTGACCCCGCAGAGACGGATCTTCATAGCTGAAGCAGGTTTCTCCCCAGCCGCCGTCTTCGTTCTGACAGCTCACCAGCCACCGGGTACCCCGCTCAATGGAGGGTCGATGGCTCTTGGGCGCGACCAGGGCCAGGGCCGAGAGTGCGCCACTGGTGCCGTAGATGTAGTTCACGCCCCAGCGACCAAACCAGGCTCCGTCGGCTTCCTGCTCGTTGGTGAGGTAGGTGAGGGCGCGGGTGAAGCGGGGCGAGTTAGGGGTGAGGGGGTGAGGGGATGGGTGGGTGGGGGTGAGGTAGCCGACCATTTCCAGGACGCGGGCGGTGACGTCGGCGGTGTTGGGGTCGATCATGGCCTTGAGGTCGGCGTAGGGGAGGGCGTTGAGCCAGTCGTGGTCGTTGTCCAGGTCGAAGGCTCCCCAGCCGCCGGGGCGACACTGCATGGTAGCGATCCAGTTCACGGTGCGGGCGATCGCCTGTTGCTTCAGTGCCTCATTGGAAAGCTGGAGCTGGCTCAGAGCCATCACCACCACCGCCGAATCGTCCACGTCGGGATACCAGCGGTTGACAAACTCAAAGGCCCAGGCACCGGGATAGCCCTGCCTGTTCTTCACCGCCCAGTCGCCATAGTCGAGGATTTGCCGATCCAGCAACCACTGCCCGGCACGGGTGAGGGCCGGGTGATCGGCGGCCATACCCGAATCCCGGCAGGCCCGCACCACCCAGGCCGTATCCCACACCGGGGAGATGCAGGGCTGCACCCAGTAGGACGATTCGGTTTCCATCGCGAACCGATCCACCGCCGCCAGGCCCCGCGCCACGATGGGGTCCTGGGGGTCGTAGCCGAGGCAGCGCAGGGCCAGCAAAGAATTCAGCATGGCCGGGATGATGCCGCCCCAGTCGCCGGTTTCCTCCTGCCGCTCCAGCACCCATTTCTCCGCTAGTTTCAGCCCTTCGGCCCGGAAGGGCACCAGGTTGAGATCCTCCGCCAGCTTGAATGCCTTGTCGAGCCAAAGAAAGGCGTCGGCCCAGGTGCCGCTGCTGGGAAACTCCAGGCTGGCGTTGGCCCGCCCCTCCACATACAGCTCGTCCAGGGTGACGGCGGGACTGGTTTGAAACACTGGCTTCTGGTCAAATACAATCAGCAGGGGGACGGTGCTGCCCCGTGCCCAGCTCGACATTTCATAAATTGGAAAGGAATCGGGCAGCAGCATAATCCAGGGCGGAATGGAGGGCACCCCCCGCCAGTCGAAGCAGCCAATCAGGGCCAGGTGGAGCTTGGTGAAGACGCGCGATCGCGTCACTCCCCCTCGATCTAAAATAAACCGCCGCGCCCGCTGCATGGCCGGGTCCGCCGCCGAGACTCCCAGGAGCTTGAGGGCCATGTAGGCTTCCACGGAATTGCTCAGGTGGCCGCCGTCGCCATAGAACAGCTCCCAGCCACCGTGGTCCCGCTGTTGCGATCGCAGATACTGCTCCACCTTGTGCAGGGGTCGTTCCCGGTCGGTGCCCCAGATCTTGTGCAGCAGGACGACCTCCGCCGCCATCGTCACATTCGACTCCAGCTCGGCCCACCAATAACCTTCTGGGTGCTGCTGGGAGAGTAAATAGTTTTGGCTAGCGGCGATCGCCTCCTTCAGGCCAGCCACAGTACTTCTATCTTGAATTTGCATGCTCTTCACTCCTCAACCATCAATCACTGAGTAAAAATATTAAGCAACGTTTAGTAAATCAACCGTACAGGAGAATGGCGGAATTCGCCCTAAACCTGTGGACAGCAACCAGTAATCGTCCTGGTACTTTGCTGGAAAAGGTTTTACCGTTTGTTGGGGCGGTATGGTGTTTATCCGCAGATTACGCAGATGGGCGCAGATGGAAGAGAAGGTGTTTATCCACAGATGGGTGCAGATGGAAGAGAATCGGTAGGGATGCCATTCATCCTCTGCGTATCTGCGTAATCTGCGTAATCTGCGGACACATTCGACATTGTTGACGGGACAGATTATGAACATTTTCGGAGACCACCTCGGGGCAATCCGTGCGATCGCCATCCTTCCCGTTCTGTCTGCGCTGATCTGGGTCTACCTGCTGGGATTTCGGGGGCAGTTCTGGCGGGCGACCCCCCACCTGGAGGCGGCGGCGGTTCCGGTTCCCAGTCCAACACGATCGGTGTGCGTGGTGATTCCTGCCCGCAACGAGGCGGATGTGCTGCCGATGACGGTGCGATCGCTCCTCACCCAGGAGTACGCAGGCGCGATCGCCATCATTTTGGTGGACGACCACAGCACAGACGGCACAGCGACCGTCGCCCAGGAAACGGCCCAGGCGGTAAATGCCCAACGGTCAGAACCCCGCTCCCTGGAGGTGCTGATGGCCCAACCCCTGCCAGCGGGCTGGACGGGTAAGCTCTGGGCGCTGGAGCAGGGGACGCAACGGGCATTGGGGCGATCGCCCCGTCCCGACTACCTGCTGCTATCCGATGCCGACATTGCCCACGACGCCCACAACCTGGCCCGCCTGGTGGCCAAAGCCGATGCCGATCAGCTCCACCTGGCCTCCATCATGGTGCGGCTGCGCACCGACAGCTTCTGGGAAAAGCTGCTGATCCCCGCCTTTGTCTTTTTCTTCCAAAAGCTCTACCCCTTCCGCTGGGTCAACGATCCTCAAAACCCAACAGCCGGAGCTGCGGGCGGCTGCCTGCTGCTGCGACCAGACGCCCTGGAGCGCATCGGCGGCATCGCCACCATTCGCCACGCCCTGATCGACGACTGCGCCCTCGCCCAGGCCATCAAACACTCCCCTTCAACCAAAAATCCCCCACCCACAATCCCATCTCCCCATCCACCCACCCACCCCACCACCCCACCACCCCACCACCCCATCCACCTCAGCCTCAGCTCCCAAACCCACAGCCTCCGCCCCTACCCCGACCTGAAAACCATCTGGGACATGGTGGCCCGCACCGCCTACACCCAGCTCGGCTACTCGCCGCTCCTGCTGCTGGGAACGATCCTGGCCATGACGCTGGTGTATTTGGTGCCACCCGTGGGCGCGATCGCCGGACTGCTTCTCGGTTCAAAAACAATGGCGATCGCCGGAGGACTGGGCTGGCTGCTGATGACCGTGGCCTACCTGCCCATTGTGCGGTTCTACCAGTGTTCGCCCCTGTTTGCGGTGGGTTTACCGGCGATCGCCCTCCTCTACACCCTGATGACCGTCGATTCAGCTATGCGCCACTGGCAGGGACGGGGGGGAGCCTGGAAAGGCCGAACCTATCCGGGATGAGGATGTTTTACGGAGGGGCGAAGCATTTTGGCCAGTAGCCATCTAAGCTGGGAAATCCTGGTTGGATAGGGAGTCAGAATCCAGGAGTCAGAATTCAGTAGGGATCTGGCTTCTGGCTCCTGACTCCTGAATTCTATTCTTGGGAAAGCCTCCCACCTTAAGTTGACACCCTCCAGGAAAAAATCCAAAGGTGATTACGAAATGCTTCGCCCCTGAGGAATGGTACGCTTTCTGGTGAATCAGTTTCCTGTTGCGATCGCCCCCCATCATGCCCTCAACTCCCCCTTCCTCCGGCCCCGAACCCGGCTTCAACTTCGCCTACCTCGACGAGCAAACCAAGCGCTCCATTCGCCGCGCCATTCTCAAGGCTGTTGCCATTCCTGGGCATCAAATACCCTTTTCTTCGCGGGAGATGCCCATGTCCTACGGCTGGGGAACAGGGGGAATTCAGGTGACCGCCTCCATCATCGGCAAGAGCGACGTGCTTAAGGTGATTGACCAGGGGGCGGACGATACCACCAATGCGGTGAACATCCGCCGCTTCTTCCAAAAGGTCTGCGGCATCGCCACCACGGAGCGCACCGACGAGGCCACCGTCATTCAAACCCGCCACCGCGTTCCCGAAACGCCTCTGCGAGCCGGTCAGATCATGGTCTACCAGGTGCCCATTCCCGAACCGCTGCGATGGATTCAACCCTCGGAGGTGGAAACCCGCAAGATGCACGCCCTGGAGGACTATGGCTCCATGTACGTCAAGCTCTATGAAGACATCACCCGCTACGGCCACATCGCCACCGCCTACGACTATCCCGTCATGGTCAACCACCGCTACATGATGCGCCCCAGCCCCATCCCTCGCTTTGACAACCCCAAGCTGCACATGAATCCAGCCCTCCAGCTCTTCGGTGCGGGGCGGGAAAAGCGCATCTATGCCGTGCCGCCCTACACGTCGGTGAAGAGCCTGGACTTTGAGGATTATCCCTTTACCGTTGAGTGCTGGGAGCAGTCCTGTGAGTTCTGTGGCTCCAGGGAAAGCTATCTGGATGAGGTGGTGGTGAATGATCGGGGCGATCGCATCTGGATCTGTTCCGATACCGACTATTGCAGTCGCCGCCGCCAGGCCCAATCCCCCAACAGTTTCAAACCCTCCTTGACTGGGGAGGACGGTTAGTCGTGGGCCGTGAACCTATGAACCCAACCCCGCAGCAGGTGATCGGCATCGACCTGGGGGGCACCGCCATCAAGCTGGGCTGCTTTGACGGGGCGGGCAACTGCTTGCGATCGCACACCCTCCCCACCCCCCAGCCTGCTGAACCGGAGCGGGTGTTTGCGGCGATGATTGGGGCGATCGCCCACCTCGACCCCAACGGACGCAGCGCCGCCATCGGCATCGGCACCCCCGGCCCCACCGATGCCAGCGGACGTATCGCCCAGGTGGCCATCAACCTGGCGGGCTGGAAAAACGTGCCCCTGGCGGACTGGATGGAAGCCAAGCTCCAGCGCCCCACCATCCTGGCCAATGACGCCAACTGTGCGGGCATGGGGGAATTCTGGTTGGGGGCGGGGCGACCCTTTCGGGACCTGATTCTGCTCACCCTGGGCACGGGCGTCGGCGGTGCGGTGATCCTCAACGGTCAGCTCTTCGTCGGACGGCACGGAGCCGCTGGCGAGCTGGGCCTAATTACCCTCGACCCCAACGGCCCTCCCTGCAATAGCGGCAACCGGGGTTCCCTGGAGCAACACGTCTCGGTGCAGGCAGTACGGCGGCGCACGGGGCTGGAGCCAGGGGAACTGGGGCAGCGGGCGCAGGCGGGGGATCAAAGGGCGATCGCCTTCTGGCAGGAGTACGGGCGCGAGCTGGGGGCAGGGCTGGCCAGCCTGATTTACGTGCTGACCCCGGAGGCCGTAATCATCGGCGGCGGCATCAGCGCCAGCGCGGACTTCTTCTTTCCCGCTATGCAGGCCGAAATCGAGGCGCGGGTGCTGCCCAGCTCCCGGCTGGATTTGCATCTACTGCGGGCCGCCCTGGGCAATCAGGCTGGCATCGTGGGGGCGGCGAAGCTGGCGTGGCAATTAGTTGAGCGGGAGGCGACTGCCGTAAAATTGAAAGGGATTTAACCCTTTCCATCAACAACGTCAGATCTGTCCGCAGATTACGCAGATTACGCAGATTACGCAGGTTATGTGCACGAATGACGCCCCGCTAACTTTACTATCTGCGCCCATCTGCGTAATCTGCGGATAAGCACCATACCGCACCGCTAAGCAGCAAATCCTTTTCCAGAAGTTGCCTTCCCTCAAAACTTAAAACTCTACTCAATCCTGCTGAATACGCTGCCATGAACTACGTCTTTGCCGTTTTCCCCGATCGCATTCAGGCTGAAGCCGCCTACTCTGCTTTGGAAAAAGAAGGCATTCCCCTCGACCAGGTAACCATCCTGGGCAAGGGCTACAAAAGCGCTGACGAATTTGGCCTGATCGATCCGGCTAAGCCCGGTCGTAAGCAGGCGCTGATCATGGCAACCTGGCTGGTGCCCTTTGGCTTCATTGGCGGCTATGCCTTTAATGTGTCGACCCAGTACCTGCTCATTCCCTCGATCGGCGCGTTTGGCAATCATGTCCTGGGAGGGGTGTTTGGGGCGATCGCCGGAGCCATGGGCAGCTTCTTCATTGGCGGCGGCGTGGGCCTTTCCCTGGGCAGCGGCGATGCCCTCCCCTACCGCAATCGCCTGAAGGCTGGAAAATATCTGGTGGTCGCTAAAGGTGCCCCCAACTTGACGAATCGGGCTACCCGCATCCTGAAGCAGCTGGATCCAGAGAATATTCAGGGCTATGTTGACCCAATGGCGCGATAGCGAGCACGCTTTTAAGAAAAACTCTGTAGCCGTCGATCCACGAATCGCTTCGCCCGTCTGATCGCCTCCTCGCGGGTCAGAGCACAGGGCACGGCCACCGCACAGCCAGTTTCATGGTTTGCCCACACTGAATAGAGAATTTGCCCGTCCAACTTACCCTGATCGATCTGTAGTCGCCATCCCCGATAGTCGAACGACCAGATGATATGGGGATAGTCAGGCTCAAAGAAAACCATAGTTAATATCATTCGAACTCAGTGTCTATCCGAAAACTCGCCAGAGCTTTTGGCATGCAAAATCCCTGACGGGTTTTCGGATAGCTTGTTGGAGCGGCTCCACCTCCTACGACAGAGCCGCTGAACCTGCTCAGATGCTTAAGCAGCCGCCATATTTTGGGCCGCAAAGTCCCAGTTCACCAAATTGCCAAGAAAGGCGCTGATGTAGTCGGGGCGCTTGTTCTGGTAATCCAGATAATAGGCGTGCTCCCAGACGTCCATTGTAAACAGGGGCACCTGATTGCTGGTCAGGGGATTATCAGCATTGAGCGTTTTCGTGACCTTGAGGGTGTCCCCATCCAGCACCAGCCAGGCCCAGCCGCTGCCGAACTGGGTAGCTCCAGCCTGCTTGAAGGCGTCGGCAAACTGTTCATAGCTACCAAAATCCGCCTCGATCTTTTTGGCCAGATCTCCCGTCGGCATGCCACCGCCGTTGGGCTTCATGCTGTTCCAGTAGAAGGTGTGGTTCCAGGCCTGGGCACCATTGTTGAAGATGCCGCTCTTAGAATCATCACCTGCGACGGCTTTAATCACGGCTTCAATCGGCTGATTTTCAAAATCGCTCCCCTTGACAGCATCGTTGTACTTAGTAACGTAACCAGCGTGGTGCTTGTCGTGGTGGAACTGTAGGGTGTTCTTCGAGATATGCGGCTCCAGGGCGGCATAGTCGTAGGGCAGTTCAGGAAGCTCGTAAGCCATAAGATGTTGATTTCCTCTCATTAAGCTGCTTAGACCGAAACGGGCGATCCCATTCCGAGTCGGAGGATATCGTAAATCGACCGGAGCCGCTATCCTCCCAGGGGGTAAATGGTGGGATCGGGGCTACCCGGCTGGGGCGATCGCCCCCCGTTCTTCCAGAGTGCTACACCTTAAGAGATCATCAAAAAATGATTCAAGGATTATCCAAAGTTGGGGTTGTCTATGCTTGAGCGTTTCACATCCTGGGGCGATCGCCCCCAAAGCCGCACCATCCTGCTGGGGACAAGCCTGTTCGTGCTGGGAGCCTGTGTTCGTTTTCTGCACCTGGTCGCCTTCAACCAGCTCCAGTTCAATAACCCGGAAAATCCCGCTTTTCTGGAAGCCCAAAGCTTGCTGAACGGCACCATTGCCCTGCCCGCTCGGGTTCACGATACGGCAGTGTTCGACGGAGCCGCCCGCAATATCTTTCAGCCCGGTCAAACCCTCTACTTCCTGGCCCACCTGGGTTTGGGAGGAACCGCATCTCTGGCTTATTACCAACTGGAGCTGGTGGCGATCGCCCTCATCTCTGCCCTGCTCCTCAACATCGCCCTGTTGCGACTGTCTGGCTCTAAGGTAATTTTCTCCCTCAGCCTTACCCTGTCTATGATGCTGGGGGCACCCTACTTTGCCAGTTTTCCCAGCGCCCTGGGCGGCTCCATCTACCGGGCAAACCACTGTTTCTCTATTGTTTTTCTGGTGGCTTTTCTAGTTTTAATCTCCAGCAAATTGACCGCTACTCGCCTGGGCTGGATAGGAGCCTGTATCGGCGCAGCTATGCTGTTCCGTGCGCAATACGTCCTGTTACTTCTGCTGCCCGTGCTCCTGCTGCTGCAAGACGACGAGGGGCAACGGTGGGATCTGAAGGCGAACCTGGGGAATCCGAGTCAGCGCAGGGAATTGCTCAAGAAAATTGGGTGTTTGGTGATTGCGCCCGCCCTGGCGCTGCTGCTGATTCTGGGTTTTCAGGCGGCTCGCTTCAACAATCCCCTGGAGAACGGCTACCTGCTGGCCTACGAAGGCCGGGAAGACTACATTGCCGATCGCGCCCAGGATCACGGCATTCTGTCGGAATATTTTTTGCCAGAAAACCTCTACCGCACGTTTTGGGCGGCACCGGAGCTGGACTTCGACGGCTGGGAAATTGAGGGGGTGAAGGGCGATCGCCGGGGGAACAGCCTGATTTTTTCCCAGCCCATTTTGCTGATGGCGCTATTAATCTGGCCCAGCTTACGCAATCCTCGGGTGCAGGCGTGGGCGATCGCCTCCCTGGTGCTGGCCCTCCCTGTCTGGCTCTACCACAACCCCGGCGTCTACGCACCGGGCTACATGCGCCTCAGCCTTGACTACATCATGCTCTGGGCGGGTGCCCTGGCGGTGGGCGTCCAGCGGGCAACGGTGCCCCGTCCGCTGCTGTGGCTGACGGTTCCAGCAGCGCTGTGGGCCATGTTTTACGCCAGTCTGCTGATCCCCACCTGACCCAGCACGATTATTTACGAATCGCGCCCTGGGACTGAAAGCCCTTTGCCTTACCGGCCTTGGATTTAGCGTGGCGGGTGCTCCGCTTTGGGGTATCATCGGCGCTGTCCGTTTCCTCAAAATTTTCGTCGGAGTTTTCGTCTTTGATGAATCGTCGATTCTTTTCGCGGATTTTTGCCGCCTCGTCGTCGTAGAGAAATGGCAGGTAGGCGTAGCGGCGTCCCTGGGTGACGGGGGTGGCCTCATGCAGCAGCGAGCAGGAGAAGACAACCGCCCCACCCGCTGGAGCAGTATAGATCTGCTGACCAAATTCGGGAAAGCGCAGGCAGCCGCCCTCGTATTCCCCCGTGTTCAGGTTGACGGAAACGGCAAATCGACGGTGGGCTGTGCCTTTGGTGGTGTTGTCCCGGTGGGGGCTGAAAAATCCGCCGGAGGTGCTGTCGTAGCAGGCAACGATGTGCCGCTCGATACGAGTAGCCTGAAACTGAAAGGCTTTGTGGATTTCGGGGGCGAGGCGATCGTGAATGCGATACATAGCAGCGTTCCGCAATTCCGCATCCAGAATTTCCTGATCCCGCCGCCGCTTGAAGCCGTGGTCGCGGATCAGCACCGTCTGCCCCTTCACCTCCCGCATGAAGCCCGACTCTTCCCCCCCATGCTGGTTGTAATAGTCGATCAGCGCCTGACAGAGCGCTGGTTCAAAAATGCGCGGCACCACCAGCACAGGAGCCTGGACGGTTGCGGTGCCCATAGGCAGCGGAGGTAACTGCTTGAGCCGGGTAATCACCCGGTCGGCGTGGGTTTCCAAGGGTTCCTCAAAGGGGAGGACGAAGAGGACGCGCAGTCGCGCATCCAGAATGTAGGTGCAGCGCTGGTAGGGGTTCTGGCGATCGCCCACCCCAAACTGCTGGCTGATGGCCCGATCGAAGTCCCAAAAGAACCGAATGCCGGGAAGCTGGCCCTGAACCGTCGCTTCGTCCGCTGGATCGACGGTAACGCCAAAAAAGCAGCAGGTCTGGTCATCAAAAATCTCCCGCTGCCGCAGAAAATCCCCGAGGACTTGCTGGCTCCCCTCCGCCTGGGTAGACTCAAAGAAACACAGCACCACATAGCGTCCGGCAACCGAATCAAAGTGATATTTGGGATTGCTGGTGGATGCCCCCACAAACCAGGGGGCTGGTTCTCCCACTGTTAACAGCGCGTCCGTCATCGCCTTCCCCTCCTCATGCTTGCCAAACCGTACCCATCTCAGGTGAGTGGAACCTATAAACGCTGGGTCAACTTGCGGATTTCATCATTCGCATTGGGCTTGCACGCTGCTGAGAGCAGTTCAGCCACGACATGGGGAGCCGCAAAAATGCTGCCCAGATGGGCCCGCCACTTGTTCCAGGACAGCAGCGCCCGCGCCGGAGGCAGCACGTTCCAGAAGCGATTGATGGAGCAGACGACACCGTCCCCCAGGGAAGTGACCTCATGCCACCAGCCCGCTGGCAGGAACAAAATTTCCCCCTGTTGAAGAATGACCTCCGAGGCGTGGGGCATAGCCCCGGCAAACCTGGGAAATGTCTGGAGGTCGGGCCGCTGGGGATAGACCTGGCTATAAACCGATCGCAGCTTCAGGCCATAGCGCAGTTGCTTGTAAACCGGAATGGGATAAAGGTTGTAGGTCTGATGCGGGGGAAAGAGCAGCACCTTTTTGGCTCCATTCAACTGCATCAACAGCCCATCCATCGGGTCGTAATGCAGGCAGGAGGTGTGGCCGCCCGCTCCCAGCCAGAGGTTGAGGGAAGTGGCCGGAAATCGCAGATTGAACCAGGACTCTGCCTGCTGGAGGGCACAGCGGTCTGCCAGCGGCGTCTCTTTGATGGAGCAGCGGGCCAGGTAGAGATCCTGCTCCTGGGCGACGCCGGTTTTCAGAAGCTGGGCATAGTCAGGGAAGGCCATGCTGCGGGCCTCGACCCCGCTGCCCGAACTTGTCCACTGGCGCTTGTCCTGCTGGTAGCGATCGCGCCCATAGTGCCGCACCGGAAAGACGCGATCGCCCAACATTTGACACAGATAGTCCAAACTCCAGACCGGCTCGTCGTCCAGAAGACCGCTAACCACCACAGGAATACCAGGGTTGCGGTAACGCTGATGAAATGTCTGGGAAGAAATCGACGAGCTGTGAACGCGAGCGACCGGAGCCGCTTGAGTTTGGTAGGCGGCGAAGTAGGAACTGCTTGGCGATTGGATTGCCTGTTGAAGATCTGGGGAGGTGAAGTCGGCGGCCATAGGTACAGAACTGACTCAGAACAAATGGGCAGCAGGAACAACTGCCCAAAGGTGTAGATCAGTTCCAGCCTATAAACCGCATGAGAGAATCTCGGAAGCAATTCGGGAGGATTTCGGGAGGATCAGGGCTGCTTGAGGCGATAGCCCAGACCGTGAACCGTTTCGATGAGATCATCGGGGGCACCCGCAACCCGCAGCTTCTGCCGCAAGGTTTTGATGTGAAACTTAACCGCCTCCTCCGTAGGAGCCTCATCCAGGGTCCACAGCCGCTCAATGATGCCGGGGCGGCTCATGATGCGGCGACCGTTGGACACCAGCAGCTCCAGCAGGGCATATTCCTTGGGTGTCAGGGTAATCGGTTCAGAGCCATAGCGCACCTCGTAGGTACTGGCGTTCAGGGACAGATCACCCCAGGCCAGGGTGGAGCGGGTGGTGACGCTGCCGCGCCGCAGCAGGGCACGGATGCGGGCCATCAGCTCTTCCAGGTCAAACGGCTTCACCATGTAGTCGTCGGCTCCGGCATCCAGGCCGATGATCTTGTCGGCAATGGTGTCACGGGCAGTCAACATGAGGATGGGAACGGTGGCGTGGCGATCGCGCAGATACTGACAAAACCGAATGCCGTCCAGCTTGGGCAGGGTAATATCGAGCAGAATTAAATCATAGGTCAGGGTGTCAAACCAGTCCCGCGCCATTTCGCCATCCTGGGCCACGTCGACCCGATACTGACGGTTGGTGAGGGCTTCCGTCAACATCTCAGCAAGCTGCACATCATCTTCAACGACGAGAACACGCATGGCGGATAGTCAAATGGAGTTCAATCCCATCCTATGGGCATCCAGGAGAATGCCATGATAGCGCTATGAAACATTTCCGAGAAGGCAAGTGGATCACGGGTGGCTTCATTCTCACCCTGATGGTGACGGGGGCGATGAGCTTCACGTCCTACCAGAACGCGGTGCGGCTGGTGGACAGCGCCTATCAGGTGCAGCAGACCAACGAACTGCTGGACGCCCTCACCGATGTCTCCGCCATTCTCGCAGATGCCGAAGCGCGCCACTGGAGCTACATCCTGTTCGGCGATCCGGAGGAACTGACCCAGTATCGAGCGGCCCAGGAGCGGCTTCAGGTCGTGCTCCAACAGTTGCGCCAACCCCTGGCAGATACGCTCATTCAGCAGCAGCGGTTACGGACGCTGGAAAGACTGATCAGTGAGCGCTTGCAGTTGCTGGATCAGGCGATCGCCCTATACGGCGGCAGACAAACCGAGATCTCCCCCACCGATCCGCTGATCACCCGTGCCCGCCTCAATCTCAACCAGATCCGTGAGATCCTGGCGGAGTTGGAAGACAAAGAAGAAGACCTGATCACCGTGCAGATCGAAGAGGTCAGCGCCAACTCCCGCATCCGCATGGTGCTTGAACCCGTGGGCACGGTCATCACGTTCACCATGCTGCTGGGCCTGTTTGGACTGCTCTACCGCCAGCGGCTCAAGCGCCAGCGAGCCGAGGCCGCCCAACAGGCCCTCACCCAGGAGAAAGAGCTGAGTGAGCTGAAGGTTCAGCTCTTCTCCATGGTGTCCCACGAATTTCGCACACCCCTGAGCCTGATTCTGGGATCGTCCCAACTTCTGGAAGAAGCGCTACAGGGGAGCATTGAACCCGTCCGGCTCAAAAGTCTGTACCGCATTCAGTCCGCCGCTAAGGTAATGACCCAGTTGCTGAACGACATTTTGATGGTGGCGCGGGCCGACGCGGGAGCGCTGGAGTTTAACCCCAAGTGGACAGAGATTCAAACTTTTTGCCTAAATCTGATCGAAGATTTCCAGGTTTCCCAGCCCGTTAAGCGATCGCTCTCATTCAAACAGGAGGGCGATCGTACCCACGCCTATGTGGATCAAAAGCTGCTCCATTCTATCCTGAGCAACTTATTATCGAATGCGGTCAAATTCTCCCCCCAAACCAGCACCATTTATTTCACCCTTCTGAGCCAATCTGATGCCATCATTTTTGAAGTCCGGGACGAAGGCATTGGCATTTCTGAAGAAGATCAGGCTTACCTGTATGAGCCTTTCAGCCGAGGGAAAAACGTCAAAGGAACATTGGGTACAGGACTGGGACTGGCCGTCGTACAGCGCTGCCTGACGCTGCATGGCAGTAAAATTTCGGTGTCTAGCCAGGTAGGCCTCGGTACCACATTCACCGTTACCATCCCTCAACCAGGGATACCTCAAAATACAAGCCTGAGTGTTGTTTGATTGTCAGGTACTTCGTAACCGTCCCAGGAACTTAACAAAACCTTATGGATCTGAGGCGAACGATTCCGCTAGGGTAGGGACATGAGCGAAGAGATTGAGATTGTTGGCATTAAAGTACCCAAAGCAGACTGGGAAGCG
>JAYKGU010000057.1:0-15122 GCA_035285585.1 Synechococcales cyanobacterium | reverse complement strand
CAGCCTGAAATCCGCCATTCCCCAGCTGACCTTTACGGCCAGCGACTATATCAAGCAGGGGAATGCCCTGTTTTTTGACAGCCGCTACGACGAGGCGATCGCCGCCTACGACACCGCCATCCAGCTCGATCCCGACCTTTACGAAGCCTGGTTTGGCAAAGCCTCAGCGCTGGTGGTGCTCCAGCATTATGACGAGGCCCTGGAAGCCTATCACCGTGCCCTGACCCTCAAGCCAGAGTCGGTGGAAGCCTGGTTTGGTCAGGGGGCGCTGCTGCGGAAACTGCATCGCGGGACGGAGGCGATCGCCGCCTTTGACAAAGCCAGCACTCTGAAGCCAGAGGATGTGCGCATGTGGTTAAGCAAGGGTGCTCTGCTGATGGAAATGCAGCAATATGACGGGGCGATCGCCGCCTTTGACCAGGCCCTGATCCATAAGCCCGATGCGGTGAAAGCCTATCTGGGTAAAGTTGAAGCCCTGCGAGCTGTAAACCAGCTGGATAATGCCCTGGTGGTTTGTGATGCCGCCCTCAAGCTCCACGGTGAAGATCCCGATTTGTGGTACGTCAAGGCGGCATGTTTCGCCAGCCAGGGCAATTCTACCTCTGCGACCCACGCGTTGGCTTGTGCCATTCGCTACAACCCCTCCTACCAGGGGAAGGCGTGTGATGACCCGATTTTTGCCCCGATTCGAAATACTCCCGAATTTCGCCTCCGGGTGAACTGTCCGGACGGCAGCACACCCGTTGCCTAATCGACAGCAACCTTTGGCGTCAGCAGCAAGTACAGGCAGGGAATAACTACCAGGGCAATTAAGGTAGCTGCTATCAGACCAAAGATAATGGCGCTACACAGGGGCATCCACGTCGGGTCGCTCAAAGCCAGGGGAATCAGGCCGATGATGGTGGTGATGCTGGTGGTGAGTACCGGACGCAAGCGGTCGGCCACCCCTCTGGCTGCCGCCTGCCGGACTTTCATGCCCTCCTCCTGGTAGTGATTCATGGTGTCTACCATGACGATCGCGTCATTCACCACCACCCCCACCAGGGCAATGACGCCAATGAAAGCAGTGAAGGAGAAGGCAATGCCCGCCAGGAAAAAGCCGCCCACGGTGCCAATCAGCGCAAAGGGGATGGCCAGCAGAATGATGAAGGGCTGGCGAAATGATCCCAACTGCAGTACCAGCACCGCAAACACCAGAAATACCGCCAGCGCCAGGGCTTGCCCCGCAGATCCAAAGGTTTCCGCCTGGTCTTCGGTTTCCCCACCAAAGCTGTAGTTGTAGCCCTGCGCCCAGTTCTGCTGGAGTTCCTGGAGCCTTGGTTCCAGGTCGGAGAGAATTTCCCCAGTGGTGCGCCCCTGATTTTTGGCCAATACGGTGACGGTGCGCTGTCCGTCGCGGCGGGTGATGGAAAGGGGCGCTTCAGTTTGCACGGCGTTGATTACGGCCCCCGCCGACACCACTTCCTCATTGGGATTGTCCGTGAAGAAGCGGGCCGCCAGCAGCTCATCCCGGCGGGTGGGGCCACCGACCCGGCCATTGCGGGAAGGCCAGGCGGTGCTGAGACGGATTTCCAGATCTTCCTCGTCCCCTCCCAGGTCGTAGTCGCCAATGTCGATCGCCCGCGTGTAGTACTGGGCCTGGGACACCAGCTCCTCCTCACTGAGGTTGTAGAAAGAAAGTTCCTCCCGCTTAGGGATGAGCCGCAGATCGGGTTGCAGTGCTCCCAGGTTGTCCCGCACGTCCGTTGCGCCAGGAACTTGCCGCAGGGCCATCTGTACCTCTTCAGAGATTTGCCGCAGGCGGCTGAGTTGCGGGCCAGAGATTTCTACTTGAATGGGGTCGCCCTGCTCCCCTGCCTGCTGGGCGTTGAGCACCAGGGTGGCTCCGGGATATTGGGCGATCGCCCCCTGCAGTTCCGCCCGCAAATCATCCACATACTCGAAAGAAAGCTGCTCTCGCTCATCCTCCGGCAGAAAGATGCCCGAAAATCCCAGCAAATAGCTGCCCTCGCTAGGCTGGAGCTCCCCGGAGGGCACCAGATTACTGCGCTGACCTACGTACTTGACGACACTATCTAAATAGTCTTTCTCCTGGAGAATTGTCCCCAAGTCATCGGCAATGTTTTGCGACACGTCCAGCGTCGTGGTGGGCGGCAGCTCCACATTGATGCTGAAGTTGCGCTGGTCGCCCTGGGGAAAGAACTCCACTGGAATCAGGCGAAAGGTGGATATGACACAGACGAATAGAACAATGGTGCCAATTACCCAGGCCCAGGCCGTTTTGCGATTTTTCACCGTGTGGTTGAGGCTCCAGCGCATCCAGCGGCGGGAGGCGGCCTCACTGAGGCGATCCACGCGGGACTTGTTTTCTACGCCTTTGACGTTGGCCAGCAGGTAGCGGGAGAGGGGGACGTCTATCAAGACGGCGATCGCAAAGCTCAAGACCAGACAAATGATGGCCGTGTAGGGCAATAGTTGAATAAATTTGCCCAGGGTGCCGCTGATCGCCAGGAGGGGAAACAGTGCCAGGATGGTGGTCAACTGTCCCGCAAAGGCTGGCGGCGCATAGGTTTTCACTGTCTTCAAAGCCGCCTGATTAAAGGGTAGTCCCTGAACAAAGATAAACTCGTGCATCCCCTCCATCATCAGGATAAATACGTCCACCAGGATGCCGAGGGCCAGCACCATGCCAATCAGCACCATGTTGTTGAGGGTTTGCCCGGTAATCCAAAGGATGGCCAGTGTTCCTAAGAAAGTCAGGGGAATAGACAGCCCTGCAATCAATGCCTCCCGCCAGGACAGGGCAATGAACAGAATCACAAACACCGCCGCCATCGCCTGGAGGGCATTGACAAACAGATTGCCCAACTGCTCCCAAATCACGTCCGACTCGTCGGCAATGACGCTGTACTCCATGCCGCTGGGCCACAGGCTGGGACGCTGCTGGAGCTGATCCACCCGCTCCACAACCCGATCGATTACTTCAATGGAATCCTGTCCCGGCACTTTCTTGATGCCTACGCTGACCACGGGCTGAAAGTCTTCCCCCTGGGTGCTGATGAAGGCGCGGGTTTCTTCCTGCTCCAGCTCCCGCTGGACGGTGGCCACTTCCTCCAGCCGCACCACGCGCCCCTCCAATCGGGCAATGGGCAGCTCCCGCAGGTCCGCCACGGTGCGAAATCGGCCATAGAAGCGAATTTGCGAGCCGATGAGTTCGCTTTCAATCTCCCCCAAGGGCACATCCTGATTGGCGGCGCGAATTTCCTGGGCCACCGTGGCGGGGGAAATGCCCAGGGTCGCCAGCCGAAACGGGTCCATCTGCACGCTGATTACTTCCTCACGGGCACCCCCCAGGTTGACCTCGCTTACCCCGGCCACCTGCTCCAGCTCGTCTTGAATGCTTTCGGCGGCCTGGGAAATCACCGTGGGATCAATGTCGCCAAACAGAGCCAGGGTGAGGATAGGGGCGTCGTTGACGGACACCTGCTCCACCACGGGCTGCTCCGCATCTTCGGGCAGTTCCGGCTCCGCCTGGGAAACCGCCTGCCGCAGTTCTTGCACCGCCTGGTCAGGGTCGGCGTTTGACGTAAACTCCACATTGATGACCGAAAAGCCGGTGTAGGAGGCACTTTGAATCTGGCTAACGTTCTCCACCGAGGTGATTTCCGTCTCGATCTCGCTGGTCACCTGCTGCTCAATGGTCTGGGGGTCGGCTCCGGGCCAGGTGGTGGTGACGGTGGCGATCGCAATGTCAATGTCCGGGTTGGACTGCTTGGTCATGGAAAAGTAGCCCAGCACGCCCCCCACCACCATCAGCAGGCTGAGCAGGATGGCAAAGATGGTGTTGAGGAAGAAGAAGCGGGAGAGGCGGGAGGGCCTGGATTGGGGCGATCGCCCGTTGCCGTTATACCCGTTTTCCTGCTGTTTGCGTTCGGGGGGGCGTGTCCGGGCTTCTGGAGCTTTCATCGGGTTGATAGACAATCTTGAACAATAACGGTTGGAAATAGAAACGAAATTGGTACCCATTCAATGTTTGGTTGGGACGCAGCATTGGAATCAAGCTTTTGCCGTAGACCAAAAGGGGTTTGCCGAATGCGTTGCCCCTACGGGGATGGGGCGGTGGGGGTGTTGACGACCTGGACGGCGGCTCCGTCCACCAGGCGATTTTGGCCGCCCGTTACCACCCGTTCCCCCGGCTCAACGCCGCTGGCGATCGCCTGCTGGGTAATCCCCGTAATCCCCAGGGTGACCTGCCGCTGCTCTACGATGCCCTCCTCCTGGTTCACCACAAATACGTAGGGCACCTGGTCGCGGCGCACCACGGCATCCAGAGGTACTACCACCGCATCGGGGTTAGCATCTACGGCAATCCAGGTGAGGACGCGCTCGCCGTGGCGAATCATCTCGGTGGTTCCCGGGTTGAGGCGAATTCGGGCCTCAATGGCTCTGCCCCCCGGACTGATGGCGGGGTTGACGGCAAACACTTCGCCGCTGGCACGGGCATTGGCGATCAGCGTTTCGCGATAGGTTTCGCCCTGAACCGTGGGGGCTGGTGCATCCATCGTCGCAGCGACAAAGGCATCCTGACCGATCTCCACCTGCTCCCCGGTGGGGCCAGCCAGTTCTACAATCACCTCGTAACGGCTGGGGTCAATGATCACCATAGGGATGCGCTCCAAAATACCCTGGTAGTCGCCCCCCAACTGGGAGGTGACCGCCTGGGGCGTGAAATACTCGCCCTCGGTGTAGTTGAGGTAGGCAATGATGCCGTCAAAGGGGGCGTAGATGCTGGCACCCTCCAGGGCCACCTCCGCCTGGGCCAGCCGCGCCTGGGCCGTTTCAATTGTTGATTCCTGGGCCTGCACTTGCTCCTGGGCGGCGCTCACCTGGGCCTGGGCTGAGACCACCTGCTGCTGGGCTGAAGCGACGCCAGCACGGGCCGTTTCCACCTGGGCCTGGGCATCTTCCAGGGAGGTTTGCCGTTCGTCCAGCTCAATTTCGGCCACGGCTCCCTCCTGGGCCAGCAGGCGATACCGCTCCAGGTTGGTAGCAGCGAGACTCTGGGCAGACTGGGCATTGCTGAGCTGGGCCTCGGCTTCCTGCACCTGCGATCGCGCTTGGGCCACCTGTGCTCGGGCCTGGGCCACCTCTGCTGCCGCTGCCGCCCGCTGCTGCCGAGCCTCTGCCACGGCGGCCTCCGCCTGCCGCACATCCGCCACCAGTTCCCGATCGTCTACACGAGCCAGGAGAGTGCCCGCCTGGACGCGATCGCCCTCTCGCAGTTGCCGCCCATTCACATCCGCCAAAAAGGTGACGTCCCCCTCTACCTCAAAGGTGAGGTGCTGGTACTCCACCGCCCGCACCGTGCCTTCGCTGGAAATCCAGGCGCGAATGGGCTGCTGTGCTGCCGTCACCGCCCGCACCGAGAGGGGAGCCGTTTCCGTCACCTCTGGTTCTTCGTTAGCCTCTTGCAAGCGGGCCACCGTCAGGCCACCCAGCACCAGCACCAGCAGCAGAATCGGCAGTAGCCACCAGTATTTGCGAATGTACTGACCGACGCTAGATGGCTTGTCGGACGCTTGCTCCGAGGGGGCGATCGCCTCCGTCTGGTCAGCGGGGCGCTCTTCGGTGGCGGTATTGGCTGGGCGATCGCCCGCTGCCGGGGGACGAGCCGCAGATGGGGAGGATGGGTCTTGGTAATCCATGCAAAAACCAGGGTAGTGCTGCAAACGCCCTCAGAAGTGCTTTTGAATGCAGTGACTGGGCAAAGTCACACTTCATTCTCACCACTGAAGAACGGGGCAACATCCCCTGGACGAGAGATGATCGGCCTGGATAGGTAATATTCACCTCTACTGAAGGCTTTACTCATACCCCACACTTGGCTATCATTTAATGCCACTTCTACGCGGCTACGGGCACTTCACCGGGTAGCCGATCCATTACGGCTTTCATTTTTTGACTGGCATCCAGGGCGATTTCCTTGGCTTTGGGACTGTGGATCATGAGAAACATGGCCAGTGGGTCTACCGCAGACACTTCAATGCGGCCATCTTCGTGTTCCTGCACCACCACATTGCAGGGATACATCACCCCAGCTTTGTCATCAGTCTGAATCATCTGGTAGGCCACCTGGGGATGGCAGGCCCCCAGAATTTTGTAGCGGCGGAAATCCACGTCCAGCTTTTTCTTAAAGGCTGATTGGACATCAATTTCGGTGAGGATGCCCAGCCCTTCGGCTTTCAGGGCTTCGGTCACCTGGGCGATCGCGTCCTCAAAAGATACGTTCAATACTTTGCTGAAGTGATACATAGGTCTTGGCGATTAATTACTTTTAAGTGATTATCAGGGTGTTGGGCTGATGAGCCTTTTGGGGATGCTGGGCGATCGCCAGTACTTTGACCAGCATTTGAATCTTGGCCATAAGTGGGAAAGCGACGTCTCAGAAAGCGATCGTTGACAAACGTTATAAATTATATATAACTATAAAGTTATAAAAGATGCAAGCGGTTTTCGATTGACATCGGGAATATCTGTAACAAGCATCCATAACGGTATCAGGAGAGAGTAAATGTTGAGTTTATTTCGTCGGTTCGCTGTAATGGCGCTAATTCTGGTTGGTCTGATGGGGGCAACCGTTGCCCCGGCCCATGCCCAAACCCATCCGGCAGACCTGGCCAAAGCCGTTGAGGAAATCGAGTATCTGGATGCCCTGCGGTCGGGGCTGGCGTCAACCCTGGAGGGAAGCACCGAAACTCCCACTCAGCAAACCATGAAAGAGGTCTGCAAGCCCGTGGGCATGAAAGCCCAGCAGTTGAGCCAGGAGAACGGCTGGGTGGTGAAGCAAATCGCCAGCAAGTACCGCAACCCCGCCCATGCCCCCGACAACCTCCACTCCCAGATGGCCCTGGCCAAGTTTGAGGGCGATTCGGAGCTAACGGGCTTTTGGGAGCGGGAAACCCTGGGCGATCGCGAGGGCACCCGCTACTACCGCCGCATTAACGTAGAAGTCAGTTGTCTCGCCTGCCACGGAGCCAAGGGCGATCGCCCCCAGTTTGTGAAGGACAATTACCCCCAGGATCTGGCCTACGACTTTCATGTGGGCGATTTGCGGGGTATGTACGCGGTCTTTCTGCCCGACGTGCAGCAAGGACTGGAGGAGGCGTTGTCTACACCTTGAAGGGTCTGGGGACGAAGCATTTGAGGCAAACGGGTTCTTTGTGTAATATATGAATAACCTTTCAGGTATTCATTGATTTTTGTATCGCCACTTGGAGAGTTTGCTGAAATGGGTACGCATCATTCACATTCGGGCTGCTGTGGTGGCGATGAGCCAGTGGAGCCGCCTGTTTCAGCCAAATCATCCGCTAAACCTGGGGCCGTTAAGCCTGGGGCAGACGGGGACTGCTGTGGCGCTGACCAGGGATCCGATCACGACGACTTCAACCTGAGGCGGCAGGGGGTTCCTGTGGCGATCGCCCTCCTCCTGCTTGCCATCGGGTTGATCTTTAACCAGCCGCTGCACAACACGCCCTGGGCGATCGCCGAGTATGCTGTCCTCATCCCCGCCTACCTGATCAGCGGCTGGTCGGTGCTAATTACTGCCGGACGCAACATTCTGCGGGGGCGAATTTTTGACGAAAATTTCTTGATGACCGTGGCCACCCTGGGGGCGATCGCCATCCACGAACTCCCGGAGGCGGTGGCGGTCATGCTGTTCTTCCAGGTGGGGGAGCTGTTTCAGGGCTATGCGGTGGGGCGATCGCGCCGCTCCATTCGGGCTTTGCTGGAGGTGCGCCCCGACACAGCTAACCTGAAGGTAGACGGGGATTGGCGGCAGGTGTCTCCAGAAACCGTGGGGGTTGGCGAGGTGATTCTGGTGCGCCCCGGTGAGAAAGTGCCCCTGGACGGGGAAATCCTGGCGGGCCGCTCCCAGGTGGATGCCTCGGCGCTCACAGGGGAGTCGGTGCCCCAAACCGTTGCCCCTGGCGAAACCGTGCTGGCGGGCATGATCAACCAGGGGGGAGCGCTCACGGTGCAGGTGACGCGCCCCTTTGCCGAGTCGTCCATTGCCAAAATTCTGGAGCTGGTGGAAAACGCCAGCAGCAAAAAAGCCGCCACCGAAAAATTCATCACCCGCTTTGCCCGAATCTACACGCCCATCGTGGTGGCGCTTTCCCTGGCGATCGCCCTGCTGCCGCCCCTGCTGCTGGCCGACGCCACCCAGGCCGAGTGGGCCTACCGTGCCCTGGTGCTGCTGGTGATTTCCTGTCCCTGCGGATTGGTGATCAGCATTCCCCTGGGCTACTTTGGCGGCATTGGCGGTGCGGCTCGCCGGGGGATTCTGGTCAAAGGTTCCGTTTTTCTGGATGCCCTCACCCATGTGAAGACCGTCGTTTTCGACAAAACGGGGACGCTCACCCAGGGGCGCTTCCAGGTTCGAGAAGTGATTGCCCACAATGGCCTGAGTCCGCGTCAGTTGCTGGAGCTGGCTGCCCTGGCAGAGTCCCAGTCTAACCACCCGGTGGCCCAGTCTATTCGGCAAGCCTACGGACAGCCCCTGGATGCATCACTGGTGCAGGAAGCTGAGGAAATTTCGGGTTATGGCATGCGGGCCAGGGTCAATGGACAGACGGTGCTGGTAGGCAGCGATCGCCTCCTGCATCGGGAAAACATTCCCCATGACGGGTGCGTTGTGGAGGGAACGGTGGCCCATCTGGCACGCGATGGTGAATATGCCGGACGCATTCTCATTGGTGACGAGCTGAAGGCGGATGCGGCGGATGCCATTCGTGGCCTGCACGCCCAGGGCATTGCCACCGCCATGCTCACGGGGGACAGCCAGTCGGTGGCGGATCGCATTGCCCAACGGCTGGGGCTGGATCACTACCGGGCCGAGATGCTGCCAGAGGATAAGGTGGATGCTCTGGAGGAAATCCTGCACCGCACTCACCAGAACAAAGGCAAAGTCGCCTTTGTGGGAGATGGCATCAACGACGCCCCCGTAATCGCCAGGGCGGATGTGGGCATGGCCATGGGTGGATTGGGGTCGGATGCGGCGATCGCCACTGCCGATGTGGTGATTATGACGGATGCCCCGGCCAAAGTTGTGGAGGCGATCGCCATCGCCCGCCGCACCCTGCGCATCGTCTGGCAAAACATCTTCCTGGCCCTGGCGGTAAAGGGCGTATTCATTGCCCTGGGGGCTATTGGCGTCGCCACCCTGTGGGAGGCGGTGTTTGCCGATGTGGGGGTGGCGCTGCTGGCGGTGTTCAACGCAGGCCGAATTCTACGGTAGATTCCGGGCGACAGAGGGCAGTGAGGTCGATGGTTTCCTGCTGGGGCGATCGCGCCCAGCATTGGGGTTCGGCGGGGTCAGGGAGGGTGCGCCCGTTATAGCGAATGGTTCCTGGCGGTAAAGCCTGGAACTCCTGCATGGCTTTGAGGGCGGCGGCCAATCCTGGGGCGGTTGAGGGAGTGGCGGCAGGGCGGGCCGCTGTTGCCGAACGGAGCTGCCCTGTTGGAATGGGTACGTCCGCCTGTGCAGGTTGGGCCATGCCGCCGATGCCGACGGCGATCGCCGTCAGGGTCAGAGGTATCTGATACTTGCTGAACATGGGGTGTCTATCGCCAAATCTTCATCTAAACTTCATCCGAAGCGATCGCTCCTTTATCCGGAATCTGTTTTTCCAAAGAATGAAGCCTATTTAACTTGTAAATTCTCTGTAACTGTCCGGAGAGTGTTCAATTTTACCGATGAAAGGACTGGAACACCCAACCCCCGCCGCTGTCAGGGCGGTCGAGATGAGGTGATGGTGGCCTATACAGCCTCCATTGCCCGATTTCGTTCAGCGGGGCTACGGAGTGTACGTACGCCGACCCAAACCCGTGTGCCAATCACGGAGAGAGTAAAAACTGGCCTATCGGTTCTGTAAAGATCTCACCTTTGGACGGTATTGTATGGACACAATCGAGAACTCAGGCTGTGCAGGGCAGTTTCCGGTTATTCTGAGCGTTGGCAACTTACGGTTGCTCTATCTAGATCAGACTAGATCAGACACGGTTACGGACGGAAATTGACCCACGATCGAACCGTCAGGTTGGGTGACCTGCCACTCTAAGGAGATTCACCAGATTTTTTTTGAATCTTCCTGAGAGTAAACGGAACCTTCTAGGTAAAAATGCCGTCTCGTCTAGAGCGGATCTTTTGTTGCTAAATTTCGTTAGCTGAGTTATACCAATGCATTTTGTTGCGACTGATCTAACGACCCTTACGTCAGTTCCTCAATCAGCGATGGCAGACCTGAATTCTCTGCCGCCTGAAAAACTCTCACACCACGATCTGATCCTGCGCTGTCAGGCAGGTCTTCGGCCCGAAAAAGCAGCGTTTGCCGAGCTGCTGCGGCGCTACCAGTCCCACCTGGAGAAGGTGCTCTATCACCTCGCTCCTGACTGGTCTGACCGCTCAGATCTGACCCAGGAGGTCTGGATTCGGGTTTACCGCAACCTCAAGCGTCTTCAAGAACCTGCTAAGTTTCGCAGTTGGCTAACTCGAATTGCGACTAACTTGTTTTACGATGAGCTTCGTAAGCGCAAGCGGGTGAGCAATCCTCTGTCCTTAGACGCACCCCGTCAAGCCGATGATGGCGAGATGGACTGGGAAATTGCATCTGCTGATCCAGGCCCAGCACAGGATTTGCTGACGCGCGAATTTTACGACCAGTTGCGCGAAGCGATCGCTGACCTTCCCGAAGTTTTCCGTACAACAATCGTACTTCGCGAAATCGAAGGCATGGCATACGAGGAAATTGCTGACATCACGGGCGTTTCCCTGGGCACTGTCAAATCTCGGATCGCCCGCGCCCGTCAGCGCCTGCAAAGCCAGCTCCAGCGGTACATCGACATCTAAACCATCTGAGTCTGGCGGGGCGATCGCCAACCCCGGTTCAAGACCATAAAAAGCGATAAATCAGACCAGATCCGCTGATTTTTCGCTTTTTCCCCGCTTTGACAGCTCAAATACAGCCCTCCAGGCGGGATCGGGTTACCCCATCCCCCTTTGGTTGTTTCTATGGGAAAACTTTTGATAAGCAGTTTTACGTAGGGGATTACAGCCTCAGAAGCGACTGGCTCAAAAAATACCAGGGGACAGGCTGGAAATACTCTGGAAACGCGGCTGCCGCCATGGAGTCCCTTCCATCAAAAATACTGATAGACCTTTTGGCAGATCTTCCTGGAGTGCAAGCGCTCCCGTGCCAGTTTTCTCAGTGTCTATGCAGCGTCTACGAGAATCCCCCACCACAATCGCGGATCGGACTGTTGATCTATCATTAAGAAAAACCAATCATTAAAGGTATCCAGGAGCAAAATAGGCCAGGATACGTCAGTGAACCTATATCGATCCCAATGCAGGGGTGTGTTCTCCACATTAAGATAAGCCTAATAGAGAGCAGCGCAACCATTAAGCCGCCTAAAAGGGTGTCCTGGAGAGGCTGACTTTCCACAGCTCTTTATATAAGATAGGTTACGGATCAATTTCTCTGAATATCAACATTTTTGAACCTTCTCCGCTGAACGGGTAACCTGCATGTTTCCCGCTTCCGGTGAGCTGACCAGACAGCCGCGTTTAAAGATGTTGTCCTTGTTGATCGGTCTGGTATTCTGACTTCTTACGGAATCAAGCGATGACCTCTGATTTTAATGTGTGTCACGATTCTCAACGACGCGTTTCTGCTAACCCTCCGGCAAACTGCGGCCCAGATCAGGTTTCAATGGCGCTTGACAACCTCAAGCGCGATCGCTTCGAATTGCTAAGCGCTTACCTGGATGGCGAAGTCACTGCCGAAGAGCGACGTCAGGTTAAGCAATGGCTAGAGAGCGATCCCAGCATTCAGTGCCTGTATGCCCGTCTTCTGAAGCTGCGCCGCACCATGCAGACCATGCCAATTCCCGTCTCGCCTCAGTCCACTGAGCAGACGGTCGAGCAGGTTTGCAACAAAATTGCCCAGCGTCGCCACCGGAAAACCTGGGCCTGGGGAGGCGCAGCGATCGCTGCCCTGTTTGTGGCCACCTTCTCCAGCAACATTCCGGGGCTGGAGCTTGCCACCAACTGGTATAACAACCCAGAGGAAGAAGCGATCGCCGACACCGAAACCGCTGACCCGGATGGCCTCCAGGGATTAACCATCAGCCCGGAGACTTCCCTCCCCGTCGCGGAAGAGGCAACGGCAATCATCCCCGAAAACGCCCTGATGATTTCGGTGGATCAGCCCCTGATCCCTATCCCGAAGGCTCCCGTTTCTTCAACCCGTCCCTCGGTGGATACGGCAATTGATGAGGCTGGAGAGGCGACCCCCGTAAGCAACGAGATTCTTTAATCTCGATCTGCAAACGGCATCAGCCTGTCTGTAGAGAACTTACGTTCCTGGCAAACCCGGTAGGGGCGAACTCAGGATTAGTTTGTGCTGGGTAGCAACTTAGGGACGTAAATTTAATTAGGTGAAATTCCTGGCGTGGGGCATGAAATTCCATGCCCCTGCATTTTGGGTAATTGCAGATTATTGAATTCACTGATCTTCAGGTGAATACCCTGACCGTGCTTTATGGGCTTTGCAGCGTAGCCTAATATCAAACGGCGATATCAATACCTTAGTCTAACCAATTGAGCGGCATCCTGTCCAGATTCCTCCCAGGACCGGACTGCCGTTTAATTGTTTGATGCGCTCCAGGGACATCAAGTAAGTCCAGGCGCTCCCCAAGGGCTGGTGGTGCAGGTCAAAAATGGGCACCTGTCGCCGCAGGTATTCATTTTCCTGAAGGGGGCGGTGCGGGTCGTAATCTTCCAGCTTGTCCAGGTGGTGGAGGACGGTGCGATCGCTAAACCAGAGCACATATCCCCTCACTTCTCCGTCTCCTTCAACCATCGCCGGATAGCCCAGCGGCAGGTCGAAAAGTTGACCATGGGCGATCGCCTCCTGCTGATATACGACTTTCTCGGCACAGTATGGGCCAAAGTTACTCTCGCCCGGTTTTAAGGTGCCATAGACAAAAACGCGCAGCCAGTCTGAACCAGAAGGAATCGGGACCATGGGCAACTTACTAAAGAATCCGGTAGGGACATGGCATGCTCCCTACCGCCCTAGAATATCCCAACTACGGACGGTCTAGCCATCCTCATGGGCGAACCGATTATGCAGAAACTCGCAGTCATGATGCTACTTCTCAATGAAAGAATGGATTGATGAATATTAGGAAAAGGGAAAGGAGTAACCTTAGAAAACGCTATGCAACTCATCTCAACCATGGCAGTTTGCTACCATCAGTCGGCTAAGGCGTCCTTTCCCTAACAAACTTGGTCAGTCGGTTGGGTTAAACAGCGTGAAACCCAATGCCCCAGGAACTTCGGTCGGATATGGCTTGAATTAAGCGTCATGGGACGCATTGTTTCTCTGAACCTTGGTGGGTTTCGCCACAGATATTCCGTGCGGCTGGGTCAGTTCGTGCCATTGCCGAAGAATAAGTAGGTGATGAAAGGGGATGCACCCATGTTTGCATCCCCAACTGGAACTCTAAGGTGCTTTCACGTTGCTGTTGGTTAACTGAGCGTGAGGGGAAGAGCGATCGCAATACCTTGAAAAAGTATTAACGCTTATCATCGATGTAAATCTATCGATATTGACTCTTCCATGCAAATTAGTCTATCCCTGAAAGCCTGGAAAAGATCAGCAAATCTGGTGAATTCCGAATAAATTGTTAAATTCGAAGCATAAGCAAAACTTTTCAGTCGATAAGAATCTAAACCCGTGGTGGTGGCAATCGAGATTATCGCTATACTATTCTATAGACAGACCTGTCTATATGGAATAGCCATATCGATTAAGAATCAAAAATATTGCCTATGGCCCGTTCAAAATCGTCCCGTTCTTCTGCCCGCGATCGCATCCTGGCTACCGCTGCCGATCTCTTCTACAAAGAAGGAGTACAGAACGTCGGCGTTGATCGCATCATTGCTGAATCTGGCGTTGCCAAGATGTCCTTATATAACCACTTCAAATCAAAGGATGCCCTGATTGCAGCCTGGCTCCAGCAGCGGGATGAGCAGTGGCGGGAGTGGTTCCAATCAACCGTGGAGCGGCTGGCGACGAATCCGGGCGATCGCCTGCTGGCGGTGTTTGATGCTTTGCAGGAGTGGTTTGAGCAGTCGGATTTTCGCGGCTGTGCGTTTATCAACTCCACCGTTGAGCTGGTGGATCGGTGCCACCCTGGATATCAGGTTGCCATTGATCATCAGCAGGCGGTGTTTGACTATCTCGTGAGCCTGGTGAAAGCGGCTAACCTGCCCAACCCTGAAGCGTTTGCTGAGCAACTGATGATTTTAGTAGAGGGCGCGATCGTTGTAGCGATGATGCAGCGGCGTCCGGGGGTTGCCATGCAGGCCAAGCAGATGGCAACAGTCCTGCTGACGCAGGCTCAGCGGTAGTTGGTTGTCATGGCCTTCAAAGGGGGAGGGGAGGGGAACGAGGCGATCGCCCCAGAACACCCCAGCCAAACTCCATCTTCAGGTGGAAGACAAAGGGGTAATCATTGGAGTACCGTCTGCTCAAACATTTAGGGCGCAAATATGTCCATTCTTGAGTTGCTGGTGCTGCTGCTGATTGCTGCCATCTGCGGCGGCATTGGCCAGTCTTTGGTAGGGTACTCGGCGGGCGGTTGTCTGGTGTCGATTTTCGTTGGGGTGATCGGGGCCTATTTGGGGCTGTGGGTTGCCCGTGAACTGGGTCTGCCCACACTTTTGGCTGTCAATATCGGCGGCACCTCTTTTCCCATTCTCTGGTCGGTAATTGGCTCGGCTATCTTCGCCGCGATCGCAGGATTAATCAACCGGTCGCTGCGAACCCGGTAACTTGCTAGCCCGTTAATACGAAAATGTCTTAATCGATACAAAAAAAGGTGAAGCTAGCAGGATTTACTAGCCTTAATCTAGCTAGTCTGGGGCTGTGACATCCTCTCCCGCTAACCGCAAGCGGTATAACGGGAGCTTCCCAACCTCACGATTGAGAGTTGCTGCATCACAGGCAGGGTATCCCCTAAGCCTCCACAGCCAGAGAACGGCAGTCCAACCG
>JAYKGU010000056.1:0-16840 GCA_035285585.1 Synechococcales cyanobacterium | reverse complement strand
CCTGTGGCGTGATTTCGCTGTAAACCACCCGGTGGGGATTTTTCAGGTGGAGGGCCTGCTGCAAATGCCAGCCAATGGTTTCCCCTTCGCGATCGGGGTCGGTGGCAATGTAAACCGTATCCGCCTGCTTAACCGCCTGCCGCAGTTCGGAGAGAACCTTCTTGGCCCGCGCATCCCTGGGCTGGTAGCGACATTCAATTTGCGTAGCGGTCAAGTCAAAGCCCAGGGCATCTTCCCCATCGTTGGCGAGTTCACGAATGTGCCCCATGCTGGCTTTGATCATCCACCCCGGCCCCAGAATTTGCCCCAGCTTCTTTAGCTTTCCCGGACTCTCTATCAGCAGAAGATTAACCATGCTGCATCCTCAGTCTCAAACTGAACCCCATGCCTGACTGACATGATACATCATTTTGGTATATTTGAACTAGATTGCTTCCGACATCCGCTAAATTAGCTTTTGTGGGGGAGAAGACTCAATCTGGGATTCCGGATGATTTTGTGGGTCGGCGTGCCTACAAAATCACCCAACTGCGTGAGTCCTATGCCAGAAAGTGCCTTATCTTTAGATATAGACAGGCTGCCTGTAACCACCGATAGCTATCAACTTCACTCTATATTGTTCGTTATGGCAACCAGCGATTTCCCCACCATCCAGCCATCCGATCGCGCCCTGCCCCACATCAATCTCCTGACCATGTTTCGGTTGGGCCTTTTTCAGATGGGGTTGGGGCTGCTGTCACTGCTGACCCTCGGGGTTTTGAACCAGGTTTTGATTTCCGAGCTGGCGATTCCCGGTACGATTGCGGCGGGGGCGATCGCCATGTATCAGTTCATCGCTCCGGCCCGCATCTGGTTTGGCCAGATGTCCGACGCCAAACCCCTGGGGGGCTATCACCGCACGCCCTACATCTGGGCAGGCATGGCCCTGCAGGTGCTCTGTCTGACGCTGGCGGTGCGGGTGGTCTGGCGGTTGGGGGCGAGTGCGGCGGCGGGCTGGTCGGTGCAAACCTGGGGCTGGGCGGCCCTGCTGGCCTTCATGTTTGCCCTCTACGGCCTGTGCATTAGCGCCAGCTCCACGCCGTTTACGGCCCTGCTGGTGGATATTTCCGACGAAGACAACCGCTCCAAGCTGGTGGGCATTGTCTGGGCCATGCTGATGGTCGGCATTGTGGCGGGGGCAATCATCGGCCAAACCATGCTGGAAGGCCTGACGCCGGAAACCCTCCAGCCGGTGATTAACCGCTTGTTTCTCGTCTTTCCGGTGGCGGTGCTGGGGCTGGCCCTGCTGGCTACGGTGGGCATTGAGAAGAAGTATTCCCGATTTAGTAGCCGCAGTATGGTGAGCGATCGCGAAGACCAGATTACCCTGGGCCACGCCCTGAAAATCCTCACGGCCTCCCCCCAAACCGGGCTATTCTTTTGCTTTTTGCTGGTGATGACCATCAGCCTTTTCCTTCAGCAGCCCGTGCTGGAACCCTACGCCCGCGAGGTGTTTGGCATGTCCATTGGCGAGAGCGCGGGTTTGAACAAATACTGGGGCTACGGCATTCTGGCGGGCATTGGTCTGGCGGGGTTCCTGATTGTGCCTCGCCTGGGGAAACAGCGCACGGCTAAGCTGGGCTGCTACTGTACGGCGGGGTCGTTTGTCCTGGTGGTGCTGGCGGGCCTTACCCAGGATCAGCTCATGCTGAAAAGCGCCGTGATGTTCTTTGGCCTCTCCTCCGGTGTGCTCACCAACAGTGCCGTGAGCCTCATGCTGGATCTGACGGCGGCGGAAACTGCGGGCACGTTCGTAGGAGCCTGGGGGTTAGCCCAGTCCCTTTCCCAGGCATCGGCCACCGTTCTGGGGGGAGCTTTGCTGGATCTGGGGCGGCAACTGTTCCAACAGCCCTATCCCGCCTTCGGCCTGGTGTTTATCGTGCAGGCGGTGGGCATGGTGGTTGCGGTGACGGTGCTTAACCGGGTGGATGTGAAGGAGTTTAAGAGCAACGCCAGGGAGGCGATCGCCGCCGTCCTCGCCAACGACCTGGATTAATCATCCAGGACTAATCATCCAAAATTGACCCTCAAGATTGCCCCTCAGGGCGAATGGTCTAGACTGAGGCTGGGGCCATTTGCTAGGAATTTTTGATGGATTTTTGGACTGACATCCTTACCTTTGCCCAGGAAGCCACCCAGCGGGTTGGGGATGCGCTTTTGCAGGAGTTTGGCACCGTCTCAGCGGCGGAAAAGGCTGACGGTAGCCTGGTAACCCGCTGCGACCAGTGGGCCGATGGAGAACTGCGGGGGGCGATCGCCCAAACCTTCCCCGACCACGGTCTCCTCAGCGAAGAGGTGGAGCATATTTTCCCCAATACAGACTGGTGCTGGATCATTGATCCGATTGACGGCACCACCAACTTCACGCGGGGCATTCCCCTCTGGGGCATTTCCCTGGGGCTGCTCTACCGGGGCACCCCCGTCTTCGGCTATGTGGCCCTGCCTCCCCTGCGGCAGGCATTCCACGGCTACTGGCCCGGAACGTCGGGGCTGGAAATGCCCAGTGGTGCCTTCCTCAACGGCAAACCGATCCAGGTCAGCCCCGATGACCCCTCCGCCAACCAGTTCTTCAGCCTGTGCGCCCGCAGCACCGTCGTCCTGAAAGACCCGGAACCCTTTCCCTGCAAAATTCGCATGATGGGTGCCGCCACCTACAATCTGCTGATGGTGGCGGCAGGGCTGGCCCTGGGCGGCGTTGAGGCGACGCCCAAAATCTGGGACATTGCCGCTGTCTGGGCGATCGCCCACGCCGCCGGAGCCGTCTGGGTACCTTTGGACGACCCAAAAATCTTCCCCCTCCAACCCGGCAAAGACTATAGCCAGCAAGCCTTTCCCACGCTGATCGTCAGCCGGGGGGAGTTGCTGCCGATCTTTCGCCCCAGAGTCCAGATGGTCGTTGAAGGTTAAGGATTTGCTCCCAGCCATTTTGCCCTCACCCCCTTGAAAAAGTGAACCGACATCAAAGCCCCCCTTAAAAAGGGGGATTTAGGGGGATCAAACCTTGCTATTCCCAAAAAGAGGGATTTAAGGGGGATCAAACCTTGTTATTCCCCTAAAGAAACCTCTACCGCGATATTCCGTAAGTTTGGGTGGGGCTGACTGGCGAGATAGTGCCGCACCAGTTGCCGCACCGCTTCGGCATAGCTAAACCCAGCTTCCAACTGTGCCCAACTGGGATTTTTTCTAAACTTAATGCCCTGTTCCCTGGCGGCCTTGCGACAGCCATTATACGAGCCATAATGTTCCAGCAGCTCGGCTTTGCTAATTGATACAGGATCAGGAAGCGGGAAAGGAGCGGTAGCGGCGGGAAGCGGGGCGATCGCCCTTCGCCCTTCCTGCCCATCCACCCCCTCTCCCTCCACGGCCTGCCGTTCCAGCTCATTGACCGCCACCTGCGCCACTGAATAGATCGCAGCGGCGTTTTGCAAATCCTGCTGGTGGTTTTCCTTCAGCCCTTCGAGGAGCTGCGCAATGCGTTTCTTGCCCATATCTTTACAAAGCCCTACCTTAAAACCCCTACCTTTTTTGATAGGTTTACTTGTCCAGCAGGGAACGTCCCTGAGAAGCCTGGTCGTCATACATCCAGGGGCGATCGCGCCGATCGTCTTCCCCCGCCTCCGTCTCGCCCACAATTTGGGGCGATTCGCGGCTGGTGACCTGGAGGGTGGCGTCGTCTCCCTTCTCTTCTTTCCACCACATCACGATGGACTTAACGGCCTGCAAAAATTTAAAGAAGCGACCCGGCAACGATAGGACGCTCCAGCGGGACTGCTCAGCGGTTTCCAGATCCGCAAATGGCTCAAAGGCGTCCGTCAGCCGATCCAGGTTAATGGCCATCGTGCGAATCTCATGCTCCAGTTCGGAGACAATCTGCTGTCTGTCTTGAGAGAGCTGCTGCTTTTCGGTGGTGAGCTGCTGGATCATCTCCTGGAGGCGACTGACGCTGACCTTCAGCTCCAGCTTGTCCTGTTTGTGGCGATCGTTCCAGCGGATGAGCTGCGCCCGGCTGCGGTTGGTAAAAATCAAGCACTCTCGCATTTCGCTATACAGGGCGTTTGCTTCAATCGGCTCCAGGCTGTCAATCGTCTTCGGAAATTCAGTGGCGGATCGAAAGCGAGCCTGGGGTTGATCAGACGTGGGCATGCGTAAACTCCTTTATGGACTGCGGTTACACCCTGCTTGTTGCGTCGATGCGGTCTTATGATTCGGAACCGCTCAGCTTTAAGTTGCTTATTCCGGCAATGACCAGCCTAACCTATCCCACAAGGAACGGATAGGGTTGAGACAGACAAGGTTATGTCAGGAATTATGTATGTGTCTGCAGATGACGCATGGGCACGATCCGACCGAACCTCTCACGCAATCCCCCCGATCGCCTCTGTGCAACGATAGGATTCATCTGCGTTATCTGCGTCATCTGCGGATAATCAGCACATTGCCCCAACGAGAAAAATCTCCCACCAGTTCTGCTGCACCTATGACTGACATTGACTTAGACCACCTCTTTCAAACCATTCAAGACCTGGTTCTCCTCCACTCCCCCAGCGGCGCTGAGGAAGAAATCGATCGCTTCTTAATGCAGCGATTTGCCGAGCTGGGGGTAGAAGCCTGGCAGGATGAAGCCGGAAATGCTATCGCCAGACTCCCAGGCCGGGACGACAGCCGTGCGATCGCCATCACAGCCCACAAAGACGAAATTGGCGGCATTGTCAAAACCGTGCGTCCGGATGGTCGGCTAGAGGTGCGGCGGCTGGGGGGAGCCTTTCCCTGGGTGTATGGGGAAGGGGTGGTGGATTTGCTGGGCGATCGCCAGGTGCTCAGCGGCATCCTCAGCTTTGGCTCTCGCCACGTCTCCCACGAGTCGCCCCAGAAGGCCCAGCAGGAGGATAAACCCCTGAAGTGGGAAGACGCCTGGGTGGAAACCAAATGTACGGCTGACGAACTGGCGGCGGCGGGCATTCGCCCCGGTACGCGCATGGTAGTGGGCAAACACCGCAAGCGCCCCTTTCGTTTGCAAAACTACATCGCCAGCTACACGTTAGACAATAAGGCGTCGGTGGCGATTCTGCTGCACCTGGCGGCCCACCTTGCGCCCCCTGCAGTCACCGTCTATCTGGTGGCTTCGGCCAAGGAGGAGGTGGGGGCGGTGGGTGCCCTCTACTTCACCCAGCGGCGGGATCTGGACGCCCTGATCGCCCTGGAAATTTGCCCCCTGTCCAGCGAATATCCCGTGGAAGACGGCGAAGCTCCGGTGCTGCTCTCCCAGGACGGCTATGGCCTGTATGACGAAGTCCTCAACGCGGAGCTGCGCCAGGTGGCCCAGGAGCAGCAAATTCCCCTCCAGCTAGCGGCCATCAGCGGCTTTGGCAGCGACGGCTCCATTGCCATGAAGGCGGGGCACGTCGGGCGGGCCGCCTGCCTCAGCTTTCCCACCCAAAACACCCACGGCTACGAAATTGCCCACCTGGAGGCGATCGCCAACTGCATCCGGCTACTAACGGCCTACTGTAGCGACTGACCCACCCAGCGGGCGCGATAGCCCCGATTGTCCAGATGAACAGAGGTTCTATTGCGGGCCAGTCCGCCCCGGTTGCCCCACCAGGGGTCAAGGCGCTCCTGCACATCCGTTAGGGAAACGCCCGCAATCCAAAAATCCACCGCTCCCCCAGTGAGGTGGTAGCTGCGGGGGGAACCCCCCAGGCGGCGGTTGGTCATCGGGTCGCGGTACCAGGAGGCAACGGTGACGGGGCGATCGCCAAACAGCTCGCGAATTTCCTGCAAGACGTCTGCCATCTGGATCAGGTTATCCACCACGCTGCGGGTGGGTGGCAGGCAGTTGCCGTTTTTCGTGGCCTCTGCCCAGGTAAAGTTCCCTCCCGTGAGGATGGGGTCGGGCAGGTAAAAGATGCTGCGATAGCCTGGCAGCTTAAACCCCTGCGCGGGAGGATAGGCGGGTGGGGGATTGTCCTCATTGCTGGGGTCGGGGTCGGGGGGATGGCCCTCCCGCATGATGTGGTCGCTGTAGACGTACCAGGTATCCTTCTGCTGGGGGCCGATGGGGGCGGATAGAACGACGCGGACGTGGTGAAACGGTGCCGCATCCACTGCAATTACTTCAAATTCACCGCCCCGGCTGACCAGAAACTTCTCGGAGTCCGCCAGCTCACGGGAGGGTCGGGTACTGAGCTTGAAAATCGTGTCGCTGATGACGATGAGTTTCATACGGTGCCCCTTATGGCGCGGTTGGAAGATGTTCAAGCTCATCATATAGCCCTACGGGCTGAGGTTTGAGTGTGGAACCTCCGCGTCGCGCGGGTTCCACACCTCTTGAATGCCCTAACGCGAAAGCGTAACGCCATAGAGGGCGATCGCGACGTTGAAGCCTTGCAGGCTGTGAGGTTAAATAATTGTAGAGTGATGAAATCTTCCGCAAGGACACTGCTTCCCTATGCCTCCTCGCTGGCCTCGACAGCCCGACCGTAAAGACCCGGCCTTCCGCCGTCTGGACGACCGCATGACCTTTGCCACCCACGTTGCCATCTTTGCAGCGACCAATTCTGGCCTCTGGTTTTTTCGCCTGTTCAATTTTCCCTCGTGGATCTGGGTCACCTGGGTAACAACCGTCTGGCTGGCGCTGCTGGTGGGGCATGGGGTCTATATTTTCGCGATCGCCAATTATTCTGAACCGCCGGTCGCCCCGACCAAACCCAAGGGCTTTGCCAAAAACAAATCGTCCTCATGAAGGTTGGAACCCGGTCTGAATCTCTGCATCAATGGGGTCGTACCCCTTCATTTGCATAATCAGGAGGATTTGTCATGGCCTACTCCAGCACCACCGAAGCCATCGAAAAGCTGGCGGCGGAAATTGGTGATAAGGTTTACATCGATGTCGCCAAGTGGCACCTGTATCTGCAAGATGCCCACCTGCACACGCCCCTCGCTGAAAAGCTCCATCCCATGCTGGTTGAGGGCGAGGTGGAAGAGGCCCAGGTGGCTGATATCCTGGCCAGCATTCCCGTCAAGCTGGGCGGCGGTCAGCGGGAACTGTCCCTGTCGGATCTGATTCCCCCCGCTGTCAAAACCGATTTGCTGCGGATGCTGGAAGACTATCGGCGGCAAATGTAGGTTGCCTGAAATCCCATGCCGTTTCACCTGCCGCCCCCCGTGCTCGACCATCCGGAATATCTGCGCCACTACCGCTGGATGAGTCGGGCGATCGCCCTGGCGGAAGCCGCTGGTCTGGCGGGGGAAGTGCCCGTCGGGGCGGTGGTGGTGAACGATGCTGACCAGGTAATCGCGGAGGGTGAGAATCGCCGGGAGCGGGATCACGACCCCACTGCCCACGCGGAAATTGTCGCCCTGCGGTCAGCGGGACGGGCACTCCAGTCCTGGCGGCTGACAACCTGCACCCTGTACGTGACTTTGGAACCCTGCCCCATGTGCGCGGGGGCGATCGCCCAGGCCCGTTTGGCCAGACTGGTCTATGGAGCGGACGATTTGAAGGCGGGGGCGGTGCGCACCGTCATGAACATTCCCGACAGTGCCTGTTCCTTCCATCGTCTACCCGTGGTGGGCGGAATTTTGGAAACCACCTGCCGCCACCAGCTCCAGACCTGGTTTGCCCAGCGGCGTCAGGAGAATATTGACACGCCATAGTGGTTCATTTGTGGGGGCGATCGCTCTTGCTCGTTTGTGCCTTCTCTTGCCACTTGATAAAAAGTTTCTATGGATTTTGATTTGACAGGACGCCGTGAAAAGTGGCATCGAATAGAGAGGCAGCTTCCTGGGGAACAGTAAGGTTGTAACTAAGATGCTACTGAAATAAAAGTTCCCTAACCACCTTAATGCACTTAAATCATTCAATGGTTTCGCTCAATCCCCTAACTATGGCAAGCTCCTTGGCAACCAGGTCATCCGCCGAGATTAATTCGCAGATTTCGCCGTGGCTGATGCCCGTGGTATACCCGCTGGGTTGCCGGGTTATCATCCCCTCCTACTTCGGTACCATCCAAATCTCAGGGCAAGAACATTTGCCCACCGATGGCCCGGTGATTCTCGCACCCACCCACCGTGCCCGCTGGGATGCTCTTCTGGTGCCGTTTGCCACGGGTCGCCGCACCACTGGCCGAGATTTGCGCTTCATGGTCTCCGCCAATGAGATGAAGGGTTTTCAAGGCTGGCTGATTCGCCGCCTGGGAGGCTTTCCGGTCAATCCTAAACAACCTGCGATCGCCAGCCTGCGCTACGGTGTTGAGGTCCTCAGAGATGGCGAAATGATGGTCATCTTTCCTGAAGGCGGAATTTTCCGCGATCGCGAACTCCATCCGCTAAAGCAGGGGTTGGCCCGCCTCGCCATTCAGGCCGAAACCGCCCAACCGGGCCTTGGTGTACGGGTGGTGCCTATGGATATGCGCTATGCCGATCCCCGACCCGGCTGGGGATGTGATGTGGAAATTCGCATCGGCCAGCCCCTCCAGGTCGCAGACTACCTTCCCTGTCGCTCCAGTGGCCCCGGCAGCCCCCGCAATGCCAAGGAAGCCGCCCGCAAGCTGACGGCAGATCTGGAAGGGGCGATCGCCCAACTGGGAAATTACTCCGCCCCACAACGCACTACGCCAACAGCAAAGTGATTGGGCCTGAAAATTCGATTAGTCTCTAACCATCCAGTCATTTCAAGGGTATCAACTTAAGGCGGGAAAGTGGGGTGTGTACCTTACTTTCCCGCTAATTTTGTTCTGCTTGAAATGGGCACCCAAAGACTTGAGGATGACTACTTCTGACTGTTTCAAATGGGCGATCGCCCCAAGCAGTTCCCCCTCTTCTCTCTTGTATAGCCCTACGGGCTAAGGTTTGAGTGTGGAACCCGCGCGACGCGGAGGTTCCACACCTCTTGAATGTCCTAACGCGAAAGCGTAACGCCATATTGTGGGTATTACGCAAACACTATCCAAGTAAATAAAGTATTTACACTGAATTTTGCTTCAGTATTTTCACGACTAAGCCTTAGGTCTCCTAAGAATCTATATAAAGAAAATCCCTTTAGCGGCAAACAATCAACACGGTAAATTTATTCGTTTTTCTTTTGCCAGATGATTGAATAAGAAATAAGAGCAAGTATCTTTTTTACTTTTGCCCAGGATGTGACGTAGAAGAAAGGATGGCTTCATCCCTGTCTGCCGATGGCTTTCCTTAAGTATTTGCATTTCACATACGGGCTGCTCTGAAACGATTGATGGCTCTTCAGATCCGCCAATGAAGACTCAACGGCATAAAGCAGTTTTTTAGCATCTATTGCAGTCAAGATTTACAGGAATACCAGGCGAAATGGCTAAGATTAACTTGAGTTTTCAACCTGGCACGCCTCTGGAGTACATTGTCATCTATGAGGCAGCTGGTCTGGTCTGGTCTACCTACCTGGTAGACGATGTCACAGTTAATATCCATGTCGAAGTGACCAGCGACCTGCCAGAAAACGTTATCGGTGGTGCGCTACCCGCTTTCGTGATTAAAAGCTACGAAGACTACGATCGCGCTTTTGAGGCCGATGTAACTTCCCAGAACGACCGAATCGCCTCTACCCAAGGTCTGCCAGAACACCATGTATTTTTAGGTGGCACCCACGAGGAGGTTTGGTACTACGATACCACCACCGTAACCTTGACCCAGGCCAACGCAAAAGCCCTGGCTCAACTGGAGCAGAACCTTTGGACAAGTGATGACGCGCTGGATGGATACATCCTCATCAGCGACCTGAGCAACCTGGAGATGAACCAGGACAGCAACACCAGCAACGACATTATCTGGAACACAGGAATCCTGGCAGCACCTGGGAACACAACTTTAGACCTGTTTAACGTTGCTCTCCATGAAATTGGTCACGTTCTGGGGTTTGTCAGCGGCACGGATCGCTCCATTTGGACCAATGCCATTCAGGATTTGGTTAATTTAGAAAGCCAGAAGAGCGACTTGCTCTCCAGTCTCCAATTTGGTCAATCCTCCAGTATCCAGGATGAAAACTCAGCTTATAGCGAATTGGCTGGCTTCACCAACGATACGCTCAATATCCTCAACAACTTACTCGGTACTATCGATGCTCAATTCCAGAGTCTGGGGGTTTTGGCCTTTATCTCGCCCCTCGACCTGTTTCGCTTCTCAGACGAGAGTCGGCTGAGCGACAGCAACAGCTATTCATTTGGAACAAATTCCACCTACTCGCTGCCTTTCTCAAACGGGCTGTTGCTGGCCCCCGATATGTCGATTGGTGGAACCAAGTTTTTCTCCATTGATGGTGGACAATCTTCCTTGGCTGAATTCTCCACTGGAAAAGTCGTCAGTCTGTCGGGTGATGGCTACCAGGGCAGCCACTGGAAGCTCTCTGAAACCAGCAGCAATATTATGAGTCCAGCCCTGTCCCTGGGGCAACGCAGCCAAATCTCTCTGCTAGATTTACAGGCTTTTGATGTCATTGGCTGGGATCTGGCTCCTTCCCTATTGGGCACGGACGGCATTACAAGCAGCTCTGAACTGCAAACAACCCTTGACCTCTCAGACACTAACGCCCTCCTGACCCTGGAATACCTGGTGCTGACCGAAATGGCTCAGGCACTGGGCACCACCATTGAGAACCTGCTGGCAAATCCCACTACTTCGGCAACCCAGCTCAGCCAGGATCGCTCTAGCGACGTCATTGCCGTAGTCGAAAACAGCGAGGTCTACAATGCCAAAAGAAAGGCAGGGAGAAGTGATGGCCGTTGGCAGGAACTCTGGCGACAAATCATTGATGCATTGAACCCGGGGAATCAGTTCTCTACCTCGACCATCTTCGGTGGTAATGGTGATGATCTAATCACGGGTAGCAGCCGCAACGATACTATCTATGGCCTTGGTGGCAGCGATAGAATTGCGGCTGGCGCTGGATCTGATACTGTTGATGGGGGTTCTGGGAACGATCACCTGGATGGCGGAGCCGACGATGATGTCCTTGATGGTGGCAGCGGTGACGACTTTGCCGACGGGGGGTTTGGCAATGACGTCATCAACGGTGACGGTGAAGAAACTGTTAGACAGCCTGTAGAGTTAATTAACCTGCCAAACGGAGCAATTGTACAGGGCAATAAAGCCTATTTGGTTGTTGAAACCCCAGTTACTACCTTTGATGGCAACGACACGGTCATCGTCAACCATACGCCTGAAATGCTCTTGAATAATGGCACCTTGAGCTTCAGCTTCCACGTTGAAAATAATCACCAAATTCAGGCAATCTTCTCCAAGGATGCGGCCTTTTTTGGCACGGGTGGCCACCTGACCGTGTATGTAGAAGCTGGCAACTTGGTAGCGCGAATACAAAATAGCACCGGCCAAAGTTTCTATATTCATGCCGCTATTAACTCTCGTCAGGAGTATGATGTTGCCCTCACCTTTGGCTCCCGTGGGTTAGAGCTGTGGCTGGACGGCAGACTGGTAAATACAAATACCTACACAGGCGGACTCGGCACGAATTCGGGTGGCAGCGGCAATTATGAACCGATCGTCTTGGGGGCTAATCAGTGGCACAGCAACCAATCAGCAAACCGATTAGATAGTCATCTGGTCGGGACGCTGGCAAATGTCCGGCTTTTCGATCGCCAGTTGAACAGTACAGAAATTTCTCAGCTAGATACCAGGCTGCCCTCTAATGCCAGGGTGGTATTTGAAGAACTCGTCGCTAAAAGTGAAATCGTTGAGTACGACCTGCCCATTGATTTACCAGCCGGAGCAGTCATCTACAATGGGAAGGCCTATTTACTCACCGATGGCTGGAAGTCCTGGACAGAGGCCCAGGCAGAGGCTCAGAACTACGGCGGGAATCTGGTAGCCATTAACGATGCCGCCGAGCAGGAATGGCTCCGCAATACCTTTGGCCAGTGGGAACGTTTCTGGATTGGGCTAACCGATGCGGAGCAGGAAGGCGTTTTCGAATGGGCAAATGGAGATGCAGTGACCTACATCAATTGGGCACTGAATCAGCCTGATAATGGCAGTGGTAACGAAGACCACGTTGAAATGAACTTTGACAATGGCCGGTGGAACGACCAACAAGATGGGACTACTCGCCGGGGCATCATTGAAATTGACCTTCAAGCTTTGGCTCAACCTCAAGGTGGTAATGACACCTTGCTGGGTGGCGAAGGGGACGACATACTTTCCGGCGACAGCGGCAACGATGTGCTGTTTGGTGACGGCGACAATGTGAATGGATTAGTCAACCTCGTCGTTAACGGCAGCTTTGAAGACAACGCGATCGCCCCCAATAATTTTGGCTTCTCACGCAATCTTCCTGGATGGACAACCACCTTTACCCAGAATGCCCACAGGAGCACTGCTTCAAGGACAGGTACTTTACCCAACGGAGCCATCATTTACAATGGCAACGCCTACTTGCTCACTGGCTGGAAATCCTGGACATCGGCTCAGGCAGAGGCTCAGAACTACGGCGGTAATTTAGTAGCAATTAACGACGCCGCTGAGCAGGAATGGCTCCGCAGAACCTTTGGCCAGTGGGAATGGTTTTGGATTGGGCTGACTGATGCCGAGCAGGAAGGCGCTTTCAAGTGGGTGAATGGAGATAAAGTTACTTATACAAACTGGACACCCGGTGAGCCAAATAATGCTGGCGGTAACCAGGATTACGCTCAGATGAACTTTAACAATGGTCGATGGAGCGACAGCAGCAACAATCAAAACCTCCGTGGGATTATCGAGATCGAGTCTAGCTTCGGACGTGAAAATACTCCAGGTCGTGTTACTCCAGGCATGGCTTTTGATGGAAACGATACCATCATTGCTAACCACACTCCTGAAATGCTCCTGAACAACGGCACTTTGGGCTTCAGCTTCCAGGTTGACAACGTTTATCAAACCCAGGGAATCTTCTCTAAAGATTCGGGCGGCTTCGATACCGGTGGGCATCTAACCGTCTATGTGGAAAACGGCAGACTAATTGGACGGCTGCAAAGTACCAATCAAACCTATTCCGTTCAAGCAACGGTCAACTCACGCCAGAAGTATGATGTCGCCGTCACCTTCGGTTCCCGTGGACTAGAGCTATGGCTAGATGGTAGACTCGTAAGCACAAACACTTACAAAGGTGGGCTGGGCACGAATTCAGGTGGCAGCGGTAACCGCGAACCGATTGTCCTGGGAGCAGCCCAATGGAGCAGTGGAGATTTAGTTGCAAACAATTTAGAGCGTTACCTGGTCGGAACGCTAGAAGATGTCCGGCTCTTCGATCGCCAGCTAAGCAGCACCGAAATCTCTCAGTTGGATGCAACTGTTCCCTCCAATACCAATGTCGTATTTGAAGACCTCATCACCCAAGAGATGCGCGTCGAGGATGGGGTACCCATCGTCCTGCCGAACGGAGCCATCATTTATAATGGCAAAGCCTATCTGCTCACCAATGGCTCAAAAACCTGGACTGATGCCCAGGCAGAAGCCGAAAGCTATGGTGGCAACCTGGTGGCAATTAACGATGCTGCAGAGCAAGAATGGCTTCGCAATACCTTCGGCCAGTGGGAATGGTTCTGGATTGGATTTACGGATGCAGACCAGGAAGGAAACTATGAATGGGTGAATGGGGATGCCGTCACCTATATGAACTGGGCACCCGGTGAGCCAAATAACTTCGGCGGCAATGAAGACTATGCGCAAATGAACTTCAGCCAGGGTCGCTGGCACGACAGTGGCAATAATCAATATCGTCGAGGCATCATTGAGATCGACCTTCTGCCTCAAGGGATTCAGGTCGATGAGCGGGTTGCCACCTTCGGTGAGGCTGCCGATGGTAGTGCATGGGTCTCCCTCAACAGCTTTGGGGTCAGTCGCGGCAGCAGCAAGCTGGTGCAGGAAATTGATACCAATGCTGGCGCAACTTATCAAATTTCCTTTGCTTACAGCCCTCGTGCCGGTGCCAGTGCCGCCAGTAACGCAATTAAAGTATTGTGGAATGGTCAGGTTTTGGACACTATCATGGGTGAAGGTGGCTCTGGAAATAACTGGCAGACCTTTACCTATATAGTGGAAGGCGGAGCAGGAAATACCACAGCCCTTGGGTTTGAATCCGCAGGTGTTGGAGACAACCTTGGTGGATTGCTTGATGACGTCAAGGTGTTTGAACTCCCTGAATCAACCGACGCCACAGGTGGGAATGATATTCTGAACGGTGGTGCGGGGCGCGATCGCCTACTGGGAACAGACGCCACAAGAGCGGGCGCGGGTGAACAAGACGAACTTACTGGCGGTCGCGGTGCCGATGTTTTTGTCCTCGGCCTCACGAATCGGCCATTTTACGCAACAGGTGGTGACGCTGATTTTGCGCGCATTACCGACTTCAATCCATTAAAAGACGTGGTGCAGTTGGCAGGTGCTATCAAGCACTACAGCCAGCAAACGCTGGGGGCTGATACGCTGGTCTACTACAAGGGTGACCTGATTGCCATTTTTGAGAACACCAGCAACCAGGATCTGAGCATTGCTAACTATACCTTTGTATAAGTAGGTAGCCATAAATAGACGAAGCTCTGGTGGGGTGCGCACCACCTGCTTGATCTATGCCCAGCCACTGAAGTCATTAGCGGACTGAATAGTTCTGCACCCGTCTTTTTATAAGAACTTATTCGAAAATTTGCCAGAGTTTTTGGATAGGCACTAAGAGGTGACGCCGTAAACGAACCTCCCAATCGTACTGCAATCAAAATTCGAGGAATGAGCAAAATGTCTGAAATTAACTTGAGTTTTCAACCCGGCACTCCCCTGAAGTACATCACCATCTTTGAAGCGGCAGGGCGCGTCTGGTCTACCTATCTGGCCGATAACGTTACGATCAACGTCCATGTTGATGTCACAAGCAGCCTGCCACAAAACGTGATTGGCGGTGCCCTACCCGCCTTTGTTAGCCGCAATTACGGCACGTTTGTCAACGCCTTTCGATCAGACATAACTTCCCAGGATGATTACACAGCATCTCAGGAAGCGCTGTCCTGGAATCACGAATTTGTGGCTGGAACACAGTCAGATTTCGACTTCTACAACACAGATAATCTGACGATGACCACTGCAAATGCAAAGGCCTTGGGGCAACTGGCACAAAACTCGCCAGCAAGTACCACAGCTCTGGACGGCTATATTCTGATCAGTGATCTGAGCAACCTGGGCATCAACCGGGACGGCACGACAAGCAACAACGTTACCTGGAATACAAACATCCTGCCAACCCCAGGAACTGCAACATTAGACCTGTTTAGCGTCGCTCTGCACGAACTGGGCCACGTCCTTGGATTCGTCAGCGGTACAGATCGCTCCATCTGGGTTGACGCCATTCGTGGCTTAGCTGACCTGGAAAGTCAACAGCCTGATCCGTTCTCCTCTACTAATTCAGGGGGATGGAGCTATGCTATCTTTCAACTATTCATGAATATACGGAATGCGATTAGTGCTCGACTTGATGACTTAGGGTCTCTGGATCTATCATCACCGCTCGATCTATATCGCTTCTCTGACATAACCAGGCCGGTTATTTCAACCTCAGGTGGAACGAGTACAACTTTTGTTTACTCATCTTCGTCGTCGTTCAGTTCCTCTTCATCAGGTATAGCCCTATCCGATCCTGACCTATCCATCGGCGGTCAAAAGTTTTTCTCCATTGATGGCGGCGAGTCAGCCCTTGCTGAATTCTCCACCGGGAAAGACACTAGCCTTGATGGCGATGGCTATCAGGGCAGTCACTGGAAGCTGACGGATACCAATAACAGCATCATGGGGCCAGCTTTGGGGTTGGGGCAGCGTCGCCAAATCACCTTGCTAGATTTACAGGCTCTTGATGTCATCGGCTGGAATCTGGCTTCCTCCCTCCTGGGGACAGATGCTAGAGCGAGTGTTACTGAACTCCAGCAAACTCTCAATCTCTCTAACTCCTCAACCCTCCTGACCCTGCAGAATCAGGTGCTGACGGATCTGGCCAACCAACTGGGCACCACCGTCAACAACCTGCTGGCAAACCCCACTACCTCCGCAAGCCGCCTCAGCCAGAACCGGATCAATGACGTTATTACCATGATCGAAAACAGCGAGGTCTATAACGCTAAAAGGAAGAGCGGTGAGAGTGACGGGAGATGGCAGGAGGTGCTGGATGTGTTTAGTCAGGAAGCCCACTTCTCTACCTTCTGGTTGGATGAAACAGAAGAAAGTTCTTCAGAAGGCGACAGTACCGCTCCTGTGCTGGTAGTTCTGGAACCGCAACCGCTTGAGTTGCCTGAGGCAAGTTCTGTCCCAGAGAACGAGAGCAATGAAGCGCTAGAGGCTTTTGTGGCCCTTCCTGATTTCACCAGTGAAGCACCCGTTGAGCTGGAGATTCTCCCGGAAGCTGCTAGCAGTGAAGAGAGCAGCGAGTCCTTGGAAGTGGCTACGACGGAACTTAGCCCTGGCGATCAGCAGAAAATGCCTGCGATCGCCCCTCTTGTGGCACCAGCATCCCTTCACCTGAAAGGCTCCAAAGGGGATGACACCTTTTTGGGAGGCGAGGGGAATGACGTACTGATTGGGCTGAAGGGGGGCGATCGCCTCTTGGGCAACGCCGGGTCGGACACTTTGCGTGGCAATGGCGGTGTGGATGTCCTGCGGGGGGGCGATGGCGATGACGTACTGATGGGTGGCCAGGGCCGAGACGTGCTCCACGGGGGCGCTGGAGCCGATGTGTTTGTCCTGCAGGAGAAGCAAGTGCATGATGTCGTCCGCGACTTCACCGTTGGGGAGGATCAAATACAGC
>JAYKGU010000055.1:0-10009 GCA_035285585.1 Synechococcales cyanobacterium | reverse complement strand
AGGGGATAAGCTGGCCATTGTCGGAGAAAATGGCTCCGGCAAGACGACTTTGATTAAGCTGCTTACCCGGCTATATTCCCCCACCCAGGGCCGAATTTTGCTGGATGGCCTGGATTTGCAAGCCTGGGACATGGACACCCTGCAGCGGCGCATTGGCGTGATTTTCCAGGACTTTGTGCGCTACCAGTTCACCATAGGGGAAAACATTGGCGTGGGCGATGTGGACTACATTGAGGATCGCGATCGCTGGCGGCAGGCGGCTGAACGGGGCATCGCCCGCCCGTTCATTGAAACCATGCCGGAGGGCTTTCATACCCGTCTGGGCCGCTGGTTTCGGGATGGCCGGGAACTGTCCGGTGGGCAGTGGCAAAAAATCGCCCTGTCGCGGGCCTTCATGCGATCGCAGGCCGACATCCTGGTGCTGGACGAACCCACTTCAGCAATGGACGCCGAAGCAGAGGTCCAGGTTTTTGATCACGTCCGGGCCACCACCCAAAATCAAACGGTGATTTTAATTTCCCACCGTTTTTCCACCGTGCGCATGGCCGACCAAATCATCATCCTGGCCGAGGGCAAGCTGGTGGAACAGGGCACCCACGAGAAACTGCTGGCCGCAGGCGGACGCTATGCCCACCTGTTCTCCCTCCAGGCCGCCGGATATCGATAGAAGCGAAGCATTTCGGGTCGGACTCATGTAGTTGGGCGGTTTGGAGCGCGCAGTGCCCACCAAACCCAGGTCGCCGTACGCAGGGCGGCAATTTCTTCAGCTAAGGATCGTGGATTTAATAAGGTGAAATTCCTGGGGTAGGGGCATGGAATTCCATACCCCTACAGGTCGGATAAATTACAGGTTATTTAATTCACGATCCTAAGAAACATATTTCGCCAGTTCAACCCGGTTACGACCCGACTGCTTGGCGGTGTAAAGCGCCGCATCGGCAACCTTGATCAGAACTGCGGGAGAAATATCGACATCTGCCTCTTTGACGGCTATCCCCAAACTCATGGTGACGCGATCGCTGACTTTTGAAGCTTCGTGGGGAAGATTGGCATCCCTCACCTGAACCAGAATGCGTTCGCCGATCTGCATGGCAATGTCGGCAGAACATCCCGGCAATACCAGCGCAAATTCTTCGCCCCCATAGCGGGCCGCCAGGTCCATTTTTCGTACGGAACGCTGCAGTACCTGAGCAACCTTTTTCAGGCAGCGATCGCCCTCCTGGTGGCCATAGGTATCGTTATACAGCTTGAAGAAATCAATGTCACCGAGAATCAAGGCGAGGGTCGTGGGTTGTCTAAGGCGCTGTTTCAAAAACTGATCAAAGCAGGGCCGATTCGCCAGTTGGGTTAAACCATCCGTCCACGCCAGCTTTTGCAGCTTGCGGTTGTAGTAACTGTTGCTGGTCAAGATGGCCGTACTGGAGGCGATGAGAGCCGGAAATACCGGCAACCACAGGCTATTTAAAAACAGCAAATAGTGAGTGCCAGTAATTCCCGCTGCCAGCAAACCCGTTCCCATAAAATTCCAATACTGGGAAACAGGTAGCCCAAAGGGATTCGCCGTCAGTAAAATCAGGCTGATCTGGGTGCTGATCACTGCCCAACCGAGTACGCAGAGCCACTCCAGGCGATCGCTCACGGTGCGAATGAAAGGGCGACCATCCAGCGCCGCACTGATGACTTGACTGGTAATATGGGCATGAATCATGACCCCTGGTAATCGCTGCTGGATCGGGGTATCAAAAAAGTCGTTTAAGCTGGGGGCAATAGAGCCAATAAAAACGACGCGATCGCGCATCAGCTCTGGAGAAACCCGACCATCCAGCAGATCTGAGAAGGTCACCGTCTCAAACCCTTGAGGCGCATTCCGATAGTTCAAAAGGATCTGATATCCTCCCGTATCAATCCCCACGTAAGCGCCATCGTTGGGCCGCAGTCGGGTAATGATGGCGCGCCCAAGGGCATACTCCTCTTGATTGACGCCCAGGCTTTGCGGTTCTATCCCGTCAGCCGCCAGGTACAGCAACGCCACCTGCGTTGGCAGGCACAGCTTCAGGGGATGTTCTGACAACTGGACAGAAAGTAGCCCCCGGCGAATCTTCCCATCCAGGTCGTGAACCAGGTCGGCCAGCCCAACCTGCCCAAGGGCTTCCAGCGCAGGCGGCGCTTTCACCTGAAAGTCAACGGCTTTTTCCACCCCAATCAGGTTAGGCGTCGTGCGAAAAACCTCCTCCAGCTCGGCATGGCCCGGTTCAATCGGCAGATCCCGATAGACGTCTAAGCCAATAGCCCTGGGTTGAGCCGCCCTGATTTGCCGAATGGCCGCAGCCATCACCCCGTCTGGTATGGGCCACTGGCCAACCCTGGTAATATCATGCTCGTCCAGGGTAACAACCAAAATCCGCTCATCCTGAGGCTCTTCCGGGCGGTGATTCAAGAAGATGTCCAAAATCATCCACTCTGGCCCCTGCAGCCAGCCGGTCAGACCCGCAACAATCCCAAGGCCCGCCGAGTAGGAAATGACGAGAACCACGCCTCGCTGCTGGCGGAGCCAATAGCGAAATCGACGAAAAAATCGTGGCTGATTGAATGGCTGACCGAGTAGCTGACCGGATAGTTTGAAGGTGCGAATCTGTTGTAAAAGCCAGTTTGGCATGTCTACTTACCGCTTAAGGGGCTGGTGCTCTAAACCGTAATTCAAAGGCCGTTGACGGTGGGAGCGCTGGCACCGCAACCGGAGCGGCGGCATTGGTCAGCAGCGCTTGCCGCTCTTGAATCAAAGTTGCCGCATCAACCTGGGAAACTTGCGTCAGGTCAATCCATCCCCGCTCCATGATGGCTGGACTATCGGGGGAAACACCACCACAGGTCATCATGAATGACCAGTTGAGCCGATCCACCGTAGCTGGAATCCTGTCCACAGGCATCTCAAATTCAAGTAGCTCTGGGGTTTCAGCACCAGAAATGAGCTGTTGATACTGATACTGGTGATCCTGCCCTCCGTCTGTGTACGTCAGGCTAAATTGAATAACCCGTTGACCTGCATCAGCAGAAATGAATACAGGAAATTGAAGAGAATTTGATTGTGCGACGGGCAGAGAGCCGTCCTCTGGAAAGAGAGCAACAAAGAAAGAGCCTTGATTACACTGAGCAGTGCCCCGGGTTGCGCCACCGCTGGTATGGCGGGGGCTACCATTGTCGAGCGGTTGGAAGCCAAATTCCTGGTTGAATGAATCAGATGGGTGGATGACTCTGGTGTCGTCTAAAGTTGAGGGCGTTGCCTCGGAAATTACAAACTGGGCCAGGGCTGGAGCCAGGTCAACTGTCATCACTCCAGAGGCGACAAAAATCCCCGCTCCTATTTGCATGATGCGAAAAACATTGGGCCTATTTTTTAGGAAACTCTTTATTTTAGTTGAACAATTCATTACACTAATTCCTAGTAGATGTATTGTTCCAATTATGCTGGATCTTCTATTAAAGAAGTATTTCCACCTTGCTCAATAGTATGTGTTTTATGTGTTGTTTCAGAACCTATCGGAAAACCCCAGTATAGGATTGAAATTCTAAAAACTCTGGGGAGTTTCGGATAGGCACTTGGGGCAGCTTGATCCGTGATGAACATGAACTTTATATCCAGTTACCAACCAGTACAAAAGATGACCAGTAGTAAGGATGGCGATAAGCAGAGCTTTGTAGCAGAGATAGTTGAGCCTGACGCAGCGCTTTCGCTCTGGAGGTATTACTTTCCTGAATAAACTGATAGAAATTCACCATTAACTCAGCAGTAGATTCATCATTAACTGCCCAAAGGGTACCCACCGTACTTCTAGCTCCCGACCGAACCGCCAGTCCTGCCAATCCCAACGCAGCTCGCTGATCTCCCGTCGCCGTTTGGCACGCACTTAACACCAGCATTTCCAGGGGCGACGCTTCATTCTCTGCCCGCTGGCCTAAAATATCCTGGAATTTTCGTGCGGAAAGCTGGTCATCCCAGGTAAGAATAAAAGTTTGATCGAAACTAGAGCTGAATTGACCATGGGTTGCCAGGTGGATGATAGGAAATAGCTGGTTATCCAGTTCTTGCTGTAAATTGTCAGCATTGAAGTCCTGATTCATCATCACAGCGGATTCTAAACGATCAGAAATTTGCTTGATTTCTTCTCCGACCCCCGGTAGTGGCGGAAAGCCCTGGCGAGCTTCCGAAAGACCAGCTAACAAAACGGGCGTACGCTTGGGATTAATGGTACGGGCTGCTAACATCTGCAAGCCTGGTGTAAGGGCAATGTTATAGCTTTCCACCAGATAGCGCTGACCATCGTACAGGGCCGCCAGCGGAAGATTGCGGAGAATCCCGTCCGGTACAAACACCAGGGTTTTCATCTGGTTTTCCGTCAGGATTGCTTCTGCTGGACGAATGAGCCAATCGTAAAATTGCTGCGATCGCGCCAACATTTCCTGCTGGTCAAAGATGGGATTTAGGAAAGCCAGAAACTCATTGGCTGCTGCTTCCGTATCCGCCTGGAGCTGGAGCGTTGAATAGTATCGCAGGGGGGAGCCAGGCACCGAGAGGATGACCGCCAGTTGATGGGGGAGAATGATGGGATAGATAACGGCGGCGGCGCGATCAATCTCTTCAATCTGTTGCACCTTAGTTTCCAAGCAAGCCGAGCGAAAGAAGTTCTCCAGCTCTGCCAGTTGCAATTCTTCAATCACATCACGGGCCTGCTGCAACTGCTCCTGAGTCGGTTCACCAGACTGTAGCAATAGCTCCACCAGTTCGCGATAAACGGGTTCCACTTTTTCCCGGAACGAGAACTGGAGTTCTGGATTCACCGCCAGCAGATCTTTCCGGATGGTGCGTAGTGTTTGAACCGCATCAGTGTAAGCTGCGATCGCTCCGTTGTCCGCCTGTTGGGCCAAAATGCGCCCCAATTGCCACTGCCAGCGATAGGCTTCTTCAGCCATCTGGGTCGATTGGGCCAGAAATAGGGCTTGCTGCGTCAGATCTTTGGCTTCGCGCCACTGGTGCGATCGCTCATACAAATGTCCAAGCTGCCCCAACACCGATGCCTCAGCACGACTATCCTCAAGATCTCTCGCCTGCTGCAAGCCCGCCGCCAGTAGCTGAGCAATCTGGATAATTGCCTCCACATCAAGGTCTTCTGCCTGGCGAGGTTTCAGTCGCTGGAGTTCATAGTCCACCAGGCTTTCCGCCAAAGCGACACGGGCATAAACCGCCGTCCGACTGGGAGGAAGTTGGTTCAGTAGGCGGTAAAGCCCTGGCAGTAAAGCATCCGCCTCATCCCAGGCGGCGGTCGCAATTAACCCTTTGAGTTGGCTGAGTTGGGCTTCTACTTGCCCCAGAGGCGAGGAAGACAGGGCGATCGCCCGCTGATAGGCGTCCAGGGCGGTATCCATGTCCTTCAAAGCCGCATAGGTATTTCCCAGGTCGAGCCAGGCGGTGCTTAAATCTTGCTGACTGCCATAGGCTTCGGTCATGGCCACGCTGGCTGCCAGTGCCTGCTGTGCTCCCGCCAAATCACCTATCTCGTAAAGTAAAACCCCATAGCTTCTCAAGCTCAAGGCTTTGAGTGCTGAATCTGGCTGTGATTGCAGCTCTGCCCCCACGACTTCCAGGAGGTCTTGGGCACGACGGAAAAAGCCCAGGGTTTGTAAAGCCTGTACCTGATTAATGCGGCTGCCCAACACGCCTTCCGCATCATCTGCAAGGGTGTAGGTGGTTTCCGCCTGTTGCCAGACTGCCAGGGCCATATCCGCATGTCCCTGAATCAGGTGAAGCTGGCCTTTGGTATTGAAAGCATGGGCCAAAACCTGCAATTCCTGCGGCTTTAAGGATGCTTCAGAGCGCAACGTCTCCATCAAATCCAGGCTTTGCGTGATCACCGCTGCCGCTTCGTCCCATTGCCCTAATTCCTGGTAGGCAAGGGATAGATAGTTGAAGCTGAGGGCTTGATTAACCAACTCGCCCCGATCGGCATAGAACTGTGCGGCAGCCTCCCATTGAGCAGCAGCTTCCTGTAGCCTGCCCGATTGGTAGGCGGTTTTTCCTCTTTCCAGAGCGATCGCCCCCGCTTGGGGCTGTGAAGTTTCGGCAGCCAGGGTGACTGCCTCAGCCAATGGGTTGTCCAGGAGTGCTTGGGGAGATTCCGTGGCGATCGCAGGCAACCCCACCACCATTAGTAGGGCCATCAGCCCCAGGCAGAAATACCCACTGATTCTCCAGGGCGATCGCCTGAAAATGGGCTGAAATTTTCGCAGGATCGGAGGCTCAGGAACTCGCTTCATAAAATGGCACCAACTGCTCAACGGTTTCATCAATCGCTGGGGGGTTATTAGGGGGAACATGGGTTGGACCGATACGCAGTAGCTAATGTCGGTGAATGGGTACCGATCAAGTGCACCTGCCCAGACCGATCCCGCCTCCATCCCTGCGCTTCCACAATCGTCTCGTTGGGGTTGGTGTCGGTTTCACTGGGGAGTGGGGCAACTGGTTGGGGGGAAGCTTCCTCCGAGGGAATGCCATCAGAGGGAACCAGCGCTGTCAAGCGCAGGTCGTGCCAGAGGTTGTACCCCCGTAGGATCTGGTTAGCGTGGGCGGGCAGGCCGCCCCGACCAGTGACGACAAATTCACTACCGGCATTCTGTTCGCAGGCGGCTGCAATCTGAGTGTCTGGGTCAATGACATTCTCCGGCAACACGACCAACCCCTGGCTGGGATCGACATCGGGGGTATTGAGGGTGACGACGCCGCTAAATTCGGCTCCCAGTTCAGAACTGGCGGTGATGTCACTGAGTTCCGTTGTCTGGGGGCGAAATGTCGTGCCGTAGATGCCCTCCGCCGTAATCACCACCCGCCCGCCCTGGGCATTAACGGCATTCGCCGTGATGTCGCTATTCCCCGCCGCCAACAGCAAATCGGTGGTGACGGTGATATTGCCCCCCGGTTCCGTGCCCTGGGAGTTGGTGGCGATCGCACTTTCTTCCAGCAACCGAATCTGATTGGCCTGGATGGTAATGTTCCCTTCCCCCGCCACCGCCGTAGAGGCTGTAATGCTTCCCTGGTCAATCAACTGGAGGTCGGTGGTGGTAATCTCAATGCTGCCCGCTGCCCCCTGACCTGCGGAGGAGCGATCGCCCGAACTGGGAAAGGTGCTGGCGTTGATGGTAGCTCCGTTCTGGATGGTGAGGCGATCGCTCCTGACGCTCAGATCTCCCCCATCCCCGGTGCCCACAATTGCACTGGCAAATAGCCCACTCTGATAAGGCCCTGATCGGCCAGATAAAACGATCTCCTGGGCATTGATTTGCAGAAAACCGGCATCCCCCTCCCCTCTGGTGCCTGCTACGATTTGGGCACCGTTCAACACCTCCAAGATTTGTGTCTGAATCAGAAGGTCGCCACCATTTCCGGTTGCATCCTCATTCACCGCCGCAAATAAGCCAGTTGGATAAAGCTCTGTACCTTCAAGCTGGATCTGGCTGGCTCGAATTTGTAAGTCTCCAGCATCACCACTGGCAAATGTCGAACTAGAAACTAGCGCCCCATCCGCAACCCGCAACGTGTCTGTGTCAATTCTTAAATTGCCGCCTGAGCCTGAATTATCAATAGTTTGAACAAACAAACCACTGGGATTTCCCGCCGGAGATCGGCCCTCTAAGTTAATCAACCGGGCCATCACCCGTAACGTGCCTCCGTCACCCGCACCAAAGGTGCTGGCAGAGACGACAGCTCCGCCTGCGACGGTGAGCCAATCGGTGTCGATGGTCAGGCGGCCTGCGTTGCCAGTGGCGTCGGGCTGCACGGACGTCAGGATGGCGCTGGCTCCCAGGAATGGAGCACCGAATAAAACCTCCACCTGATCAGCCGTAATCCAGAGATTGCCCGCATTCCCACTGCCCAATGTGCTGGCGGATATTTCAGCTCCTCCGGTAACAGACAACTGACGTGTGGTAACGGTTAAGTCCCCGCCATTGCCCTCGCTGTAGACATCAGCTAACAGTCCGCCCGGCAGCTCCAGCTCTGGAATGCCTCCCTGGAGGCTAATACTTTCGGTAACAAGGACGGTTAAATCCCCTGCCTGCCCGATTCCCAGGCTATTGGTGGAAATTAATCCTCCGTTCGTGACCCGTAAGCTGGGGGCTTGAATGATTAACCCGCCACCCTGGCCTGTCGCGCCAGATTCCAGTCCCACAAAGATACTGCTGGGAAACTGCGGCAAAATCTCACCCGCCTCAGTTTCCACGGTCGAAAATCCTGAAACCATTACCTGCTCGGTTGCATCCAATGTTAAATCGGATCCGATCCCATCGCCGATGGTATTGGCCAGTATGGTTGATCCGTCCCGCAAGTGAATGCGCTCCCCCTGCAGATGGATGGCTCCGGCTCCGGCTCCACTGGTATCGAGGGAGGCGGCCTGACGGAGTTGGATATCTTGGAAGTTTTCAACTTCGGTGTAGTTTGGCAGCCACCCATCAAGGCTGGAGGTGAGGCTGATCCGCTCATGGGCGTCTACGCTGCCCAGTTCAATTCGTCCCCCAGGGGCGGTTAAATTTGCCCCCTCTAAGATGACATCTCCCCCCAGGAAAGCCAGGGTTTCCCCCGTCTGCACCTGTAGGCCCATGGGTCGATGGGTGCGATCGATGACAAAGGTGTCTGGATCCAGAACGAGCTGGTTGCCGGTTCCCTGGATGCGGATGCTGCCGGGGTCGGCTCCGTACTGCAAGCCGATGGGCACGCTGACGGTCAACAGGGAATTTTCCTGAGGGTCGCTGGCGCTGAAGCTGGTGCCGTCTGCAAATTCGAGGCGATCGCCCGTACTCACAACAAATGAACCGCCAATATCCAACTGAGCATTGGGGCCGATGAGCACGCCATTGGGATTCAGCAAGAACAGGTCAGCAGTACCGTTAGCGCGAATCAGACCATCGAGATTGGAAATACTGCCCCCCGTGACCCGTGTAATAATTCGATCCAGGTTTGGCGCATTGTTAAAAAAGGCCGTGTGATCCGTCGGTACTGAGAACTCGGTAAAGCTATGGAAAAGGTTGCCTCCCCGCTGAGTTCCTCCGGTGATTTCATGGAGCCGATCCACGGTGATCACGGTAGACGGCTGGGGCAGCGTATTGTCGGGGCGGACCTGGGCGATCGCTGGGGGAGATGCCTGAAGACATAGCCATACTATCGCCAGCAGGGTGGCGCGATCGCGCCCCCAATTTAGAGATCGAGGATCACCTGCGCCAATGGATGTAGGCAAAGAAACGAAGAGCATGGGCCGCCTCTCCGGAAATAACTGAATCGTTATGGACTGATATTGGCTGCCGTTATGAATGGCAGATGACGGTCACGCTTAACGTACCCAGATTAGAGACAAAGATTCGGTTAAGATAATTTTTTTTCCGGACGGCACTATACTGCTTCCAATTTTCTCAATCAAAACAACTGAACTAATGCGGTCGTGAAATACAGGCAAACCTTTGCGTCAATGTCTCCTGGAACTGCTTTTCCTGTACCAGAATGTTTTCTAAGTACTCTACTGCCCTCAAAGCTTTTATCTGGTGTTCTGGAATCGCAGTCTTAATCGTTTCAGTCAGTTCCCGAATCACTTCTTCGTTCAGTGGATACATACTCAAAACCTGCGGCAATTAATGAATCCTCTCTATGGAGGCATGGAATTCCATGCCCCTACCCAAAAAATTTCACCTTACTAAATCAAAATCTTTAGTTGATGAAATCAGATGCGGCGATGGTTTCAGCCTGCACCTGACGTAAGACCATCAACAGGGCATCATCTTTGCGAATCAGGGTGTGCTCGCCCTGTTGCGCCAGGGTGAGTTGACCAATGGTGAGGGAACCCGTGAGCTGTATTTGATCCTCCCCAACGGTGAAGTCGCGGACGACATCATGCACTTGCTTCTCCTGCAGGACAAACACATCGGCTCCAGCGCCCCCGTGGAGCACGTCTCGGCCCTGGCCACCCATCAGTAC
>JAYKGU010000054.1:0-11506 GCA_035285585.1 Synechococcales cyanobacterium | reverse complement strand
TCGTCTCATAGCAATCCATTTCGATGGGAGGTCGCTCCACATAAAAGGCAGAATCCAGTGGAACCTGCCCCTCTGGCATCTCCAATGGTGCTACCGGAGCCGTGCTACCTTGCACCTCTATAGCGTGATTCGACCCAACAACTTCCAGTTTCCTATCCAATTCATTATCCTGAGGAGAACCAGATTCAGGCAAATCATTTGCCAAGACTGGAGGCGTCCCATTCTGCTCTTTGACCTTTAAGACAGGGGTTGAAGATTCAGGAATACTTTCCAGGTCAATTGATGTACAGCCCAACTCATAGGCGTCCTCAATCGATCGCCCCGCCCCCAAGGCATCATAAAACCCTTTAGCAAATTCGATAGCGGCGCGATCGCCAATGGCTTTGTTCATCCCCACCACATAATCAATGTGCTGGTGAATGGCCTCCGCCTGCACTTCAGAATAGCAAGCGTTCAGAAAAACACACTGGAGATTATCTCGAAACAGCTTGAATAGCCGTGCTAAGGATGCCGTGCTAACCATCTGCATCTTTCCAGAGTTGTTTTCTAAAGCGACGCCATTACCACCGGCTCCATGCCCAGAAAAATGGACAATCTGCGGGGTATGGTCCAACAATGCCCGCCGCAAGTCATCCACCCGTACAGCAAACTTGGGAACGATCTCGAAGCGATCGCGGCTTTTGGCACGTTCCAGGGCTGCCTCAATCTCACGAACTTCCTCATCCAGACGCAGTTTGTCTGTATCCTTCGGGTTTGCGGCCAGAATCAGAATCTTGATTTTGTTCACGACTCTATCCACCTATGGGGGCTATAGGGCGACGTCGGTAGCTACCACACGAGCATGGCAAATTTCTGAAGAAGTTCCACCTACAGAATAATCTTTAGCCAATTTAGATTTCTCTATCATCTCTGGTTTGTCAATAGATATTTTCAGCACGAAACAAAAATTTTCAAATGCTGACACAGAATTCAGTTTTACAAAAAAGAAAATGAGAGCCAGGAGGGGACAAGGGGCATATCCCCTCCCAGCTCTACGTCAATTAGTCTCCCGGAAGCAGGGCTTCTCGCTGAAACCAGAAGACCACGTCTGAAACGTAAATTCGGGCAGTCGTCGCACCAGCGGCAGCGCGAAAGATCAAGTCGTTCGGTATGCCTACCCTCGGAATATTCAGGTTCACCACCTCGTGAAACGAGCGGCGATCGCTATTAAAGCGCGTAGGGTTGATAATGTTTTGCCCGTTCAGTTCCACAACCAGGTCAACGTTTCCGCCTTCAGCCCAAGCCATGAAAGTAATGATGGGATTTTGGCCGGTTGCAATCTTCGCCCCAAGTGGGATGATGAACGTAAAATTGCGATCGCTATCCCCACCGGGAGGTACGAGGGTGATCAGTCCATCGGAAATCACAAGATAGTCTGCGGTAATTGCCATTAGTCGTCTCCTTGAGACAATAGTTTGAATTGGACAAACCCAATGTCTCGAAACGAGCTACCCTCATGCTTTAACGTTGCTCCAAATCCTAAAACGCCTGCCCCTGGCAATACAGACAAATCTGGTAGGCTTGACAGCCTGGGGGATTCCCCCAGGTTTTTGTGGTGAAGATGCCTTAAAAAAACGGACAAGGCCCGAGAGGTTCATGGTCGTTTTAGTCTAGTCGGGTGCCTGGACGCACGGTGCAATCATCCGTCTCTTTCCTGGGGCTGCTGAGCGATCGCCCCAATCTTGGCACCAGCACAACCCCCACCAGGCTCTGTTGCCAATGAACTTCGGGGAATCCCTGAAGTTTCGACAATGCCTTCAGGCTGTAAAGTCCTTTGACCATAAGCATTCGCTCCAAATAGGATTGAAAGATGCTTGAGGGTAGCAGCCCTGGGGATATTGAACATGTAGTACACAGACATGTTCACCCTAAAGGAGACTACTATGTCCAGATTAGCGTTAGGTGGAAAAGTGCTCTACAGCGACATTCAGACCCCAGTCGCAAACGCCAGAGTACAAATATACGACCTCGATCAAGGCGGTAATGGTAACGACAGAATCTATGAGGGAACAACCAATGGCGATGGAACATTCTCGGGCCTATCTGGGGAGTGGAGTGATCGAAACACCATTCGTATCAACACTCCCTTCGGTCCCATTATCCAGGACGTGCCAGATTTCTTGGCCCTAGAGTTTCGCGTAGTTGCCGAGGGACAGATTCATAAAGGGCCTTACTTCCATTTAGGTGACAATAACTCAGTTCCTATTGTGATGCCCATCTCGCCTCCGGTCTCAAAAGTCCAGCGGGAAGTCATTCACCTGATTACTTTGAGTGAAGAAATGGATGGAGCAAATAAGCTGCTGTATGAAGCCATTGAGACGGGTGCCAGCTTGGCTTCTAGCGCAGTACTAGGTCCGAACTATGAGAAGGTTCACCTGCTAGAGAAGGAGCAGGCAACCCTGCCAAACCTGTGCCGTCAATTGGAACAGGTTGCTGCCAGCCCTTCTGTTAAAGCTGTGGACTTGCTCATCTCACCCCATGGCTTGAACGACAGAATCTACTTCTATCCCAACGAAGGAACTACCATGGCAGTCGTGGCGGATAAGCTCAAGTCAATTCCAATATCATACCGCCGTAAGTTCCGGATGGTCTTCTCAACCGCCTGCTATGGAGCCTCTCATATCGATGAATGGCTTGATAGCGGCTTCCAGGTAGCATCTGGTTCGGAGAAAATCTATGCTGATTCCCTCGTCAGCCTCCCGGCTTTTCTGGGAACCTGGGTAATGGGAGGAAGCTTTAAGGATGCGGTCGATGCGGCGAATGCGGCTGATCCCCTACGGATACAAGATAGGCTGGCCAGCTCTAAATTTGATCTGGAAGGAATTACGCAGTATGCCAACGATGTCAATAGCTACCGGCGAATCGGTGGCAACAGCAACCTGAGCATGTCCTCGCTTCCTTCTTGAGGAACGAATGGCTTTTTGGCTGGACGCAAGATCAGTAACTGACTTGTAATGCCTGTTATCCTACATAGCCAAGAGCGCCTAGTCTAATCAGATTAGGCGCTTTTGCTACACTGCACTTGGCTAGTGGATCATCCGGCTTATCGTGATTCGGCATCTGTCTGTTTGTATTTACGATCGCTGTCGATAGCCTTCTTGGTCTCAATGAAACATAGTTCATCAAGCCAAATATGCATTCAGCAGTTTATTATCGTCAAGCTCACCTCGAACCATTCATTGGCGCTGCAAAAGAGCATCCCAGCGCAAACAGCTTCTGGGCGATCGCCTCCTGAAAGCTCTCCTCCAGTAATAGTACCCGAACCATCTCAGAGGACAGTGCCGATGGCTTCACTGGGTTTTCGATACCAAGTTCGTTTCTGCTGATTTTGCCTTTGATATCCGTGAAGCTCACTCCATCTGCTGCTGGCGCTTCTTGCGGCTGCTCCGGCGCTGGGCGCGTAACAGCTCGCTGGCCTGTAGGTGCTGGCTGGCATTCACGACGGTAGATGCTGCGTACTGATTCATCACCTTTACATTCACCTGTTTTTGGTGAATCTGGTGTTGGATGTAGGGGCTTTGATACAGAAATTTCACCACTTCCTTGGGCGCATACCCCGCTTTGAGCGCAGACTGGGCCACGGCATCATCCAGCTTGATGGCGGCCCAGTCATTGGCAGCAAAGCGCTCATAGAGCGTCGGGTAGTCCAGCGACGTGTCGCCAATCACCGCCCTGGCAAAGACCAGGTAGGTTTGACGGGCTTCGCGTCCTGCCGGGTTTTCAGGTTCTTTGGGCTGGAGAGAAATGTTGAGTGAAAGGTGCCATTAAAAGTCGTGGTTGAAAAATGGTGGGCTGCAAAATAGTCAGAGAGGGAAAGGGGCGATCGCCGACACTTCGACGTGGCCAGCGACCAGAACTTATCAGAGCCAAACATAGTTTGAGAAACTATGCTGTGAAATGCACGGTGGTTTCCTCCGGTACAACAACGTCATGGGGTTCAACCAGTTGGTCTAAGTCGCCCAGTTCGGTGCCATCCATCTCCACTCCCTGATCTGCGTCAAAGGAAGCAACCGCATCATCCTCAGCATCGATGTCGCCATCGTCAATAGCACTATCATCAAACATTTCTCTGGAGGAGTGTTTGATAGGTCGGTTGCCTGTGGTGATGGCATTGGCGATCGCCCGCAGTCCCTCGGCCAAGACCACCTCCAGTCGCCCTGTTGGTTCCTCTGGTTCGTCCGAGTCCTGTGGTTCCACAGCCGATTTCAGGGGACTTTCCAGGCTGTAGCTTTCGCAAAGGGTCTCAATCTGTTTGGCCAGCACTTCCACACAGTACTCGGCCACCTGCCGCAACTCCTCCTCGGATAGCTGACCCCGCCTCTCCTCAGCGGCGGGACGATAGAACGCAGAAAGGGCATCAATGACCTTGTCCCGTCCCTGGCGGCTGTCAAAACAGTCATTCTTGAGCAAGTAGTCCAGCACCACCCCAGCCTGAGAGGATTTCGCGGCGTTGTAGGTTAGCTTCACCCGCTCAGGGGAAGCTGTATCTCTAGCCGGTCTGGCTCCAGGAGGTTTTGCCATCAAGCTGCCCCTCGCATCCTTTGCTTCTCGCCCAGCAGTGCCTGGAAAACGCCAAAGCAGTCCAACATGCGCACCGGGATGGAAGGTGTTTCATGCACCTCCAGAAGCTGTTCACTCAGCCACCGCCAAAGCTCGGCATCCCCCTCCCAGGCAAAGCTGAGGCGATCGCCAAAACCTCGATCCTCGAAGTATCGCCGCAGGGCTGAGCGCATCAGGTAAGCGGCTCCACCTGCAAGCACCACATCACCCTGCCTTGATGCCAGACCGGGAATCAGATGGTCATTGAAGTGCGGTGCCAGCGCTGCCAGATAGCCCGACTCCACCTGCTGAATCGCGGCACTCAAGTCAATCCGCTCATCCTTGGCTGCCGAATACTGCTGAGCATCCCCCGTCTCTAGCGCCCTGAGCAGCACGCCGTAGTCCGGTGACGAAACCCCAGAGGCGATCGCCGCCTTCTCGAAGACCTCCCAGAACCCTGGAAACTTTGAGGTAGATTTGGCAACATTCAGCGTGCCCGTCTCGAAGGCCAACTGCGTGCCGTTGCGGTGGCCCAGCATCTCCACCCAAGTTGTGCGTTGGGCGATCGCCATCCCCGCCTTCTCAAGCTGCTGCTTGCGGTTGACGTAGATGCCATAGCCTTCGGGTCGAAAGCTTAGGGAAAGGGCAATCTGATACGCCTGCTGATCCTGGAAGTGAAAGCCCCGGCAAATCTCCTGCAATCGAGTGGCGATCGCACTGCGAGTACTCAATTCATGGATGGGCAGCAGAACCCAGACGACAGCGGCGAACTGGGAAGGCAGATGATGAGCGTGGGCGATCGCCCCCAGTGCGCCAGCGATGCGTTCGGGAGCTTTGAGAGATTTGTCTTCCTTGAAGCTGTTGTATTCGAGGTGGGCCTGGGCGGCTTTGCCAATGAACGTCAGCGTCTCGCCCACCCGATACCAGGCGTTGTCCTGCGATCGCCCTCCTGTCCCGACCTGGTTCACCACCGAAACCGAACGGTGAGCGACCTCGGAATCCATCCAGAGGGCCTGCGTCGAGCTTTTCTGCTGGTCGCTGCTGTTATCCAAAAGCTTATAGAAGAACTTGCCGCCAGATTTGCCCAGGTCGCAGACCAGAAGCAGGGCCGGTGCAGCAGTGGGTGCAGTTTTCATGGGACCGTCCTCACTCAGTGGTCACTCCCAGTCTGCATCACGGTTCTTATCGGGGAACTATTTCAATTGTTAACTTTAATGAAGTGACTTTCATGGGAAAAACGGTTCCTTCTCCAAGACCCAAAGATAGGTTTCACCAGTATGGGTTTGAGGTGGCGATCGCGAAACTCTCTCTTTCTGGCGTTTCTAACCCGAAGCGGCTCATTCATTCTGGTGGCAGAGCTACAGCCAGAACCACATAGGCACCACAACAGGAACGACTCAGGAGGGGCACGATGGACTTACAGCTTGCAGGCAAAACAGCACTGGTTTCAGGCTCGACGGCGGGCATTGGTTACGCGATCGCCGCTCGTCTGGCCCAGGAAGGCGCGGTGGTCATCATCAATGGCCGTACCCAGGACCGCGTTGATGAAGCCCTTTCCCAGCTTCAGTCCGAAGGCACATCGACCAAGCTGATGGGGGTCGCCGCAGATTTGAGCACTGCTGACGGGGTCGCTCAGCTCGTCGAAGAGCATCCCCAGGTCGATATCCTGGTCAACAACCTGGGCATCTTCGAGCCAAAGCCGTTCGAGCAAATCTCCGATGACGACTGGAACAAGATGTTTCAAGTCAATGTGATGAGCGGCGTGCGCCTGTCGCGGGCCTACCTGTCGGGGATGCGCGATCGCAACTGGGGACGCATCATCTTCATCTCCAGCGAGTCAGCCCTCCACATCCCCGAGGAGATGATCCACTACGGCATGACCAAAACCGCTCAGATTGCGATCGCCCGAGGTATCGCTGAAACGACCACAGGCACCGGCATCACCGTCAATTCGATTCTGGCCGGGCCAACGATGTCTGAAGGCGTGCAGGAGTTCGTGGGCCAGATGGCCGAGTCCCAGGAGAAGCCGGTGGACAAGGTGGAGGATGAGTTTTTCCAGACGGCTCGTCCGACCTCCCTGCTACAGCGATTCATCGAGCCGGAGGAAGTCGCTAACCTGGTCGCCTATGTTGCAAGTCCGCTGTCTTCTGCCACCAATGGCGCTCCCCTGCGCGTTGATGGTGGGGTCGTGCGGGCTGCCTTGTAGGGAGTGATGCAGAATCGTTCGGTGAGAGGAGGGGCAATCGCCTGTGCGGTGATTGCCTCTGATGTCCTGTGGAAGCAATCAGATCATGGAGGCTGGCACAGCTCTTGGCACAACCATCGAAGCTGCCCAAGATGAAACATCAAGGAATTGAAAATTGCTCCACTTAAAGGGGTTTTTAATGGCGATCGCCCCCACTACACCAGCGCTATCCCTTTATCCATGAGCCATAGAGCCTTAGGGGAACTTAGGGGAATTTGATGGGAACGATCAGTGCGTCAATCAGCTTCTCCAAGAAAGATGAAGTGCATCTCGGTGAACTTTCAGTACATAAGTTCAGCCTCAGACGCTATCCTTGAGGTAAACCTCTGTAGCCCCGTGGTGCCCGATGTTGCGCTGCTGCTCCCCGTCATCTGGGCAGTTCCAGGGAGGCTGCCGGTCGGGGTCGGCGTCACAAAAGTTGGGGAGCAAGCCATGTAAATCTACACGATTCGAGGTCGAGGGAGGGCAACGATGGCCAGACAAAAACGCACCACCACGGGCGAAACCAGCCACAAGTTCGTCAGTATTCGCCTGACCCCGTCGGAGCATCAGTACTTCAGAGACCTGGCTGGGTCGCTAAGTTTGAGCGAGTTCTTCCGTCGCGCTGGACTGGGACAGCCCATCCCGCAATACCGCAAGGCGCAACCAGTGCCCCAGGTTAACCGAGAGGTACTGCTGGAGCTGGGTAGGATTGGCAGCAACCTCAACCAAATCAGCCGGAGCTGCCACATCGCTCTGAAACAGGGCCAGGGCTGTAGCGTTGACCCCTCAGTGTTGGAGGAACTGCGGGCACAACTGAAGACGCTGAGCTGGGCGATCGCAGGCATCGACCCAGGAGCACCCGCAGAGGAGGACTCAGAGCCATGATTGGCAAACAGGTCAAGGGAACCTCGTTTCGAGGGGTGCTGAACTATCTGCACGAGAAGGCTGGAGCCGAACTGCTGGGCGGCACCCTGGTGGGAGAAACGCCACGGGAACTCTCAGCGGAATTTCGGCTATCCCGCCGCCTGAACTGGCGGGTGAAGAAGGCGGTCTATCATGCTTCGCTCTCCCTGTCGAAGACGGAGCATCTGGAAGATAATGAATGGCTGGCGATCGCCCAGGATTACCTCCAAGACATGGGCTTTGAGGGTTGCCAGTACGTCGTCTATCGCCATACCGATCAGGATCACGACCACGTCCACATTGTCGCTAGCCGCATTCGCCTGACTGATGGCAAGACGGTCAGCGACTCCTGGGACTATCGGCGTAGCGAGCAGGTCATCCGCAAGCTGGAGCGGGAGTACCAATTGGAGCCAGTCGTCCCCAGTTGGGAGCGGGAGAAGCGAGCTTCGACGACCGGCGAGTGCCGATTCAGCGAGCGCACCGGGATGGCCAGCGTTCGGGAGCAGCTTCAGGGAATGCTCGATGTGGTGACGCAGAGCCAACCGACGATGGCCGAGGCGATCGCCCAGCTCCAGCAGCGGGGAGTAAGCATCAAAGTCTGGTACACCAAAGCAGGGCAGGCACGAGGCATCAGCTACGAGTTGGACGGCGTCGCATTCAGTGGCACGAAGCTGGGACGAGCCTACACGTTTCCAGGGCTGCAAAAGCATCGGGGGGTGAGCTACGAGCCAGAGCAGGATGATCTGATGATCCAGGCATTGATGGATGAGGGGAAAGGGCGATCGCCCCTCGAAGCGACACCGCCGATGCCCCAGGTCGTCTCCTCTAGCCCAGAATTTGAGTCGGTGCCCGTCCCTGATAAGAAGACGCATTACCAGCGGCTATGGCAGCAGTACAGCCAGGGAGTGCAGGCCAGTAATCCGGTTGAGTTCGATGACCTGGTAGCCCACCGAGCTTCTGAGGATGGGCAGTCGCAGAAGGCGATCGCCCTGATGCTGGCTGCTGGCAGTCCCTACGTGGCGCACCTGAATCGTCAGCAGGCCAGGCTGTACGTTGAGCAGACGGCGCAGAAGGCTGGTGGGCGATCGCGCCAACAGCCAACGGTTCAGCGACGGGGGCGATCGATTGAGATTAGTTAAGTCAATTGCAAGTCGTAGGAGTCTGATTAAATCTGCGTGAATCTGTGGATAGAGATTTCCTCGTTGTGAGCGTGCTTTGTACTGATGCTTGCAGGACAATTATTCGTAAGTAGGGAAATTAAAGCGTTCTATGAGCATAGATTTGCTGAACGCCATTGAGGGCAAAAAGAAGCGATCGCCCCCACCCCCATCTGCCGCCATTCACATCCTGCATCCCGCAGTAGGAGCCAGACGTGAATCGCTATCAGACCCGGCGCGGTGTCGCCGTTACTTGGGCTGCGGCAGTACGGCTCGCTCGCATCGATGGCACACCCCTTGATGCCATCCGCTCCACCTTCGACGTCGAACTCATCCACCGCACCGACTGGTGGGCCTGGTGGTCAGATGAGCAACTAACGACGGCAATCGGCCTCCTGGAGGAGCTGCGTCCAGCGGGTCTATCGGCAGTGGCCGAGGAACTGATCACAGACGTCTGGGCGGGTGATGCACCAGCGCCTCGATGCGGGTGGGCTACCCTAGCAAGAATTCAGCGGATTGTGGACGTCGGACCTCTGACAATGAGCGTGCAGGTGGTGGGCGATCGCCTCATCACCAACGAGTGGGAAGCGCTAACGGTAGAATTCCGGGACGGTCAGCAGCGCGTGCTGTACCAGAGTTGGTCGCGATACGAGGAGGGCTATCGCATGGATATTAGTATGAAGCCGCCGGATGGGCTGTAAACGTTCAGCAGTAACTTCTAAAACCGAAAAAAATCTTAAGCATGGTGGAGGTTGTCAGCAATTACTGGATCGCACTTCAGCCCAAAAGCAAAGGTAAATACTGCCTGTGGGTGATGTGAAGGTTGAACACTACTCCGTAGCAGGCTGGGTAGAATTTGGACAGGCGCTTGGTGTTCGAGGTCACCTGTCCAAACGGATGAGGCAGCAGCTGTTACGTGCGAAGGAATAGTGTTTTGGAATCGGCATCGGAAATTCACGAAATCCAGATCATGCCTTACAGCCGAATCGTGGGGCAGGATGAAATTAAGCTGGCCCTGGAAATTTCTTATGTCGCACCGCAGCGATTGGGCGGCATTTTAATCAGCGGGCAGCGAGGGACGGGAAAATCTACGGCAGTACGGGCGTTTGCTCAGATGGCTCATCATCGGCTGCCTGTGACGTTGCCGATTAACGCGACGGAAGATCGGGTCGTGGGCGGTTGGAGGATTGATGCTCTGATGCAGAGCAAGCCAGATTGGCAGCCTGGATTACTGGAGGAAGCAAACAACAGCCTGCTGTACGTTGACGAGGTAAATTTGCTGGATGACCACATCGTCAACATAATCCTGGACGTGACTTCGACGGGGGTGCTGGTTGTCCAGCGCGAGGGACAGAACAAGCAACCTGAAAAGGTTTCGTTCACGCTGGTGGGAACCATGAACCCGGAGGAAGGAGGGCTAAGACCTCAATTGCTCGATCGCTTTGGGCTGATGGTGAGTGTAGCGGCTGAGACGGATGTGGAAAGGCGACTGGCAATTCTTCAGAATGTGCTGGCATTTGATCAGGCGGTGGCTGAGTTGGGACAGTCTGGAAAGTCTGATTGGCTTAACCAGGCCCAGCAGCAGAATCAGGAAAAATTGGAGAAGCTACAGAAGGCGAAGGACCACTTCAGCTCTGTCAAGATTCCTCCAGAAATTTTGGGTCTGTGTGTCAAGTTGGCCCAGGAGTTTCAGACGGAGGGGAATCGGGGAGATTACGTGTTGGCGATCGCCGCTCAAGCCTGTGCTGCACTGGATGAGGCAAAGGAGGTGACGCGCCGTCATCTGAAAAGGGTTACGCCACTGGCACTTCAGCATCGGCGGCCCGCGATGGCGCAGGGCAGCCAGGAACTGTGGACTGACGAAGAGCAAAACACTTTAGATAAGTTGTTAGGGCAGTGAGTAACGCGAATGCTGAGCTGAACAATCCACTGATGCGAGGGTTAGCCTGTGCAGCCCTCAATCCTGGTCTGCGAAGCATTCTTGTGTTCGATGGGGCGATCGCCACCCTACAATTTGCTGCCCATACGCTGGCGCAGATGCTGGAGGTGGTGACGGATTGTCGGGTTGTTCCAATTCAGTTGGGCGTGGTCGAGACGGAGGAGGATCTGTGGGGTGGCCTGAGGCTATCGAATGAGGGTGCGACCACCCCCTTTGAGTGGCGGCGGGGCCTGCTGGCGAGCGGGCGGGGGCAGGAGCTACGGCTGGTCGTCATTCCAGACCTGACGCGGTTAAGTTTGGCAGCAGCACGAGCCTGTATCGCTCTCATGGAGAGTGAGATTGCCTATCTGGAGCGGCATGGCCATCGAGATGCCTGGAAGCCCAACCTCTGTTGGCTGGCTGGGTGTTCACGTTCAGAAGTTGGGCTGCTGTCGCCTCATTTGCTGGATCGGTTTGCCCTGAGATTGAGTGGCCAGGAGGTTGCTGCGAGCGATCGCACAAAATTGCTTCAGCAGTGGTTGGCTGGGTTGGATGAATCCTTTAACGGAGAGCAGAAGCCGCTGCCGCCTGAGTGGGTGGATTTATGAGACTGATCAGAATTTTGTGTAAGCGGTCTAAAATCTCGATAACTCAGGAGACCGCATTATGCCCAGAAAACCAAAACAGACCAACCGCGTCGATGAACTGCTAGACGAACTGCTC
>JAYKGU010000053.1:0-16052 GCA_035285585.1 Synechococcales cyanobacterium | reverse complement strand
GCCCCTGCCCCAACAGGCGTCTGAGACACTGGGGGCGATCGCCGATCAGCTCACCCAAGAACTGAACCGGGAGGTTTTTCCTGAGCAGGTGCGCCAGGGGCTGTATGCTGACCTGGCGGAAAATCGTATCCTCGTTCAGTTTGAAGCCCCCACCCCCGACGCTCTGCTGCATCGGTATAACCTCTCCCAGGTGCAGGGCATTTTCTACAAAGCCAGCCACATTATCATCAACGCCCACCGCAACGATCCGGGGGAGTACAAGCTGCTGTTCCGCTACCTCAAGCTGTTTCGGCTGATGGCCTATATCGAAGGGGATGCGGATCAGGGCTTTACCATTACCATTGATGGCCCCACCAGCCTCTTCAAGCTCAGTACTCGCTACGGCCTGGACATTGCCAAGCTGCTTCCTGCCCTGCTCCATGTCACCAAATGGAGCCTCAAGGCCGACCTGCAAATTCGCGACAGCTACAGCAACAGCATCCAGACGCGCCACTTTACCCTCGACTCTGGCTGTGGGCTGGTGAGCCACTATCCGCCTGGAAAAACCTATGACAGCATGATCGAAGAGTCCTTCGTCAATCGGTGGAGTGCCCAAAAAACCGAGTGGCGACTGGAGCGGGAGGTAGATCTAATTCCCATTCCCGGCAGCGTGATGATTCCCGACTTTCGGCTGGTACATCCCGATGGCCGGGTATATTTGCTGGAAATTGTGGGCTACTGGCGGCCTGAATACCTGCGGAAGAAATTCTCCCAGGTACGCCAGTCCAATCGGGACAACCTCATCCTGGCAGTATCCGAGCGGCTTAATCTGGAAAAAGCGGGGGTCAATATCAGCGAAACCCCTGCCAAAGTTGTCTGGTTTAAGGATAAGCTCTCCCCTAAGGCGGTTTTACAAGTGCTGGAAGACGGGTAGCTTTTCCTGTGGGGGAAGCGGAGGCTTTACGCATCACGGAAGGTAATAGAATGGGTGAGGTTTTTGAGGCAAAAAAATGGCATGGCAACGTCCAGATGGTCGGCAGCCCAATGAATTGCGACCGGTCACCTTTGAGCGCAATTACACCCAGTTTGCAGCAGGGTCAGTGCTGGCCCGCTGTGGTGGGACGATGGTGCTCTGCACGGTCAGCATTCAGCCTGGCGTTCCTCCATTTTTGAAGGATTCCGGGCAGGGCTGGTTGACCGCAGAATATCGGATGTTGCCCGGTGCCACGCCAGAGCGACAATCGCGGGAATTGGTGAAGCTATCGGGCCGCACCCAGGAGATCCAGCGCCTCATTGGCCGCAGCCTGCGGGCCGCCCTTGATATGAAAATCCTGGGGGAGCGCACCCTGACGGTGGATGCCGATGTCCTCCAGGCGGACGCCGGCACCCGTACCACTTCCATCACGGGCGGCTTTGTAGCCCTGCACGATGCGATCGCCAAATTACTGAAAACTGGAGAACTGGAGCGATCGCCCATTCGGCATCAGGTAGCGGCGGTATCCGTGGGCCTGCTGGAGGGCGAAGCCTTCCTTGACCTCAACTACCCGGAGGACGTGGCTGCCTCCGCCGACTTCAACATTGTGATGAACGATCGTCTGGAGATGATTGAAGTCCAGGGCACCGCTGAGGAGGGCAGCTTCAGCCGCGCCCAGATGGACCAGCTCTTCGATTATGCCGAAAAGGGCATTCAAACCCTGTTCGAAATTCAGCAGCGGGCGATCGACGAGTGACCGTTAGGGCATTTCTGAAATGCGAATGACGTAGGGATGATAGGTGTTTTCGCTGTAGGAGCCAACCCAGATTTCGTAAGTGCCAGAAAACCACTGGCCGGAAATGCCTGGGTTTTTGCCATTGAGGTCGTCATTGCACCAACTGCCGCCGGGGCCGCGCACCACCAGGGTGGTGTCTTCTGGGCTTTCGATGGCCAGACTCAGATATTCAAAATATTCGGTCAGCACCATTTTGTGGTCAGGCTCGGTATCGACAAAGCCGACGCAGGCTCCAGTAACCGTATCTCCCCGGCCAGACACCTGGCTAGCGGGCAGCTCGCCACCGCTGATACCGCGCACGGTGGTGGAGTCGGCTACGTAAGTGGGGGTGAGAATTACGTCTTCAAAAATTGAAACCGGGGTAGAGAGAGGGGAGGTCTGCGCGGCTGCTGGTGGCAGCAGGGCTTCGCCGGTCAGAACGGCGATCGCCACAATTAGGCCACGATTGAGAAGGTGACCGGAGGTGTTCATGGGAATGGGTGGTTGAATCGGTTGAATATAAGGGTAAGTAGTTAAGCAAAATTACTTTCCTGGGTACGCGCCCCGGCAGGGGGTGCCCCCCAAGAACATGTAATTAACGCTGCTCAAGCACTTAGTTCTGCAGAATTCTTTATGGAAAATTCTCCTTCCGGAAACTTGAGAACTCTTGATTAACTTTTTATGGTAAGTAGGGATTATCGCTTAGAAGTCTAGCATCTGAGGCTGCACCTGTGACAACGGTATGGGTTGTATTGCCAGCCAGGTGGGTAGATGGCTGAATAGATTAGTGGAGTTGTAGACGCAGGAGCGATCGCTCAGGTTCCCACAGAACCAGGGAGCAGATTGGGGGGCGGGGCGTTTAGCAAAACTGGCGATCGCCCCCATTGGGAAATCCTGCCCATCTTCCTTGCTTCCGACCCCGTCCCTGCTGATAATGAGCTTTGGGGTTGCCCCCATATCTGCACCATTGCCCAAGTTCCCTATGGTTTTTCCGCACCGCACCGTGTTTTCTCCAATTGAGCTATTGTGGGCGTTTATTGGTCTCATTCTGACGATTGGCGGCACCTTCCTGGAAGCCTTTATTGCCGGACTGCCGCTAAACCCGTCTGACCCCAGTATTCCGATTCAATCTTTAGGGGTAACCTGGCAGATTGGGGCTGTTTTGCTGGTGGGCTGTTTAGGTGGCAAGAATGCTGCCGCCGTTTCTCAGGTAGCCTATCTCCTGTTAGGGCTGACCTGGTTCAACATCTTCACCGATGGGGGCGGTATTCAATACATTTTTGAGCCTACCTTTGGCTACCTGGTGGGCTTTATTCCAGGGGCATGGGTCTGTGGCTGGCTGGCCTTTCGGGTGCGGCGGCGGTTAGAATCCCTTGCCTTTAGCTGCCTCTGTGGTCTGGTGACCATTCATCTGGTGGGCATTGCTTCCCTGGTAATCGTTCAGACATTGAACTGGAACGAGCCAAACTGGACGAATCTCTGGTCTGCGATCGCCACCTACTCCATCGTCCCCATTCCGGGGCAGCTGGCTCTGGTATGTGCCGTCACCGTCGTATCCTATTCATTACGCCATGTCCTGTTTTACTAAGCTCCCGTCCCTGCTGTGCTATGACGATTAAGAATCGCCTGTTCTGGATTGCGGCATTTGTTGCGATCGTGTTCGACCAAATCACCAAGTATTGGACGGTGCAGAGCTTTGAGCTGGGGGAGAGCTTACCCCTCTGGGAAGGAGTGTTTCACTTCACCTATGTGCTGAACACGGGGGCTGCCTTTAGCCTATTTAGCAACGGCGGTAGCTGGCTGCGGTGGCTGTCGCTGCTGGTGAGCCTGGGGCTGATGGCCCTGGCCTTTTTTGGTCCGCCCATGAACCGCTGGGAGCAGGTCGGGTTTGGCTGCATCCTGGGCGGCGCTTTGGGAAACGGCATCGATCGCTTCGCTAGCGGGGCGGTGGTGGACTTTCTAGACTTTCGCCTGATCCAGTTCCCCATTTTTAACCTGGCAGATGTTGCGATCAACATTGGTATCATCTGCCTGCTGATCGCCGCCTTTCGGCAACCCCCGTCTTCCGGAAACATCCCCAAGCGTCCCCGTTCGTAAAGTTACTCGCGGGTATCAAAAGTTGAAAAGCGTTCCCAAGAATATAGCCCTACGGGCTAGGGTTTGAGTGTGGAACCCCCGCACTGCAGGGTTCCACACCTCTTGAATGTCCTAACGCGAAAGCGTAACGCCATAGAATTCAGGAGTCAGGAGCCAGAAGTTAGCTCCCTTCTGAATTCTGACTCCTGGATTCTGACGCCCTATCCAACCAGGATTTCCCGGCTTAGATGGATACCCGCTACTCGTATCAGGTGAAGCTGAAGGCTTCGCTATTGAGGTTGAGGGACTGCTGGCTCTGGACGATGGCAATTAACTCGTCTGCCCCCTTCTGCCAATCGACAAAAATGGCCTGCCCAGGCGCAGCGCCCTCCGGTGCCGCCCCTAAGCGATAGTTGAATTGGCCGCTTAGCTGGATCTGATCACCCTCCTCAAGATTGAAGTCCTGAATCAGGGCATAGTCCTGAACGCCAGTGGTCTTACCATTGCCATCGCCATAGAAGAATTTTGCGCGATCGCCCAAAATAAAAAGATCCGAACCACTACCCCCGATGAGGGTATCCAGCTCACCCTGACCAGAGCGGCCCTTCCAGGTCGAGTTGCCCATGAGGCGATCGCTCCCGTCATCCCCAGACAACACATCGTTGCCCTGACCGCCGAATAGCTGATCGTCGCCCTGTGCGCCATAGAGGCGATCGCCACCAGCTAATCCCCAGATTTTTTCTGCCTGGTTCGTGCCGTTCAGGACCTCAGCACCATTGGTTCCCCTGATGGGAGAAGATATTTGTTCTGGAGCAGAAACTGGGCTGGATAGCCTACCACCGACCGTATCGCTGGCCAGATCCAACTTGAAGTTTTTCTGGGCGATCGTCACCGTTTGCTTCACGGTTCTGCCAAGCTCACCGTTGGCAAAGGTCACGTCATAGGTACCCGGATCAAGTTCAATCTGATAGCCTCCCGACTCAAAGGTTTGCGTCGTAAACTTCTGGCCATCTGATTGCCGCACCGCCGCCACGTTCACTTTCCCCAACCCTTCGCCGGGGGTGTAAAAGTTGTCATCTTTAACGCTGTCGTCGTACACAACGCCCGTGAGGAAAGTGTCACCCCGTTGACCGAACATCTGCACGACCGAACCCTTGCTCAGGTTTTGACCGTCGCGGTGGGCTTTGCCGATAAAATCAATGCCCGCTTCTTTCCAGCGATCGGCAAAGAAATTGGCGCGGTGACCGCTGCTTTTGTAAAGGCTCTGGTGCCGCTCCTCGATGTACTGCATAGCGCTCTTGGGCGTCGAGCTAGCGCCCATGGACAGGTTCTCATTGGCGTACTCTGACCTGGGTTGGGGGCTATAACCCGCTTTGTAGGCACGTTCCCACGGCCAACCCCCATCGCCATAGTGGGTAAATTTGCCCGTTCTTTCTTGCCACTCGCCATGCTTCTGGGCCACCTGCGACAGGGTCATGTTCCAGGCGAGGGGTTCTTTGGGATTGTAATTAATCCGCCCTTCTTGCAAGCCTTCCGTCAGGGGAATCCCCTGGCGTTGCTCTTCAGCTTTGGGATTGGCCCGAGCGCGGTTAATCAGTTCGAGCATGTATTGCTCGTAATCAGTGGGTGCAAATGACGAATCGGCTCCTGGCTGCGGCTGGGGTGAAGGTTGCGGCGTCGGACTGGGCGAGGGGGCTGGCGCAGGGGTTGGACTGGGGGGCGGTGCAGGCGATGGCGATTGACCCTTTGGAGCGGCAAAGACCTGGGTCCAGTAGTTACCAAATCTCACACTGCCGCCGTCGTTTGGCATTCTGGCATAACCCAGCCCCATCTCAGTCACGTTGGCGGATAGGATGCGGGCACGGGTAGCCGGATTTTGCAAAAAGGTATTAATGAGGGCCTGTGGGGAGGTTTGCCCTCCGCCAATGTTCTGCTGGACAAGCTCAGCACTATAGCCAGTTTTGGTCACTCGGTCAGTGGGAGATGAGCCATCTTTTCCCGTATGGCTAAAGAAATCTTGCTCCGCCATATTTCGGGCGTGGCGATCGGCGGCGGTATCGAGCTTATTGTTGAGCTTCAGAGGCGCTAACCCTTGCCGAGTACGCTCTTGATTGACCAGGTTAAGCACTTGCTGATCAAAGCGATCGGTGTCACCAGTAAACGCTTTAGGCAAGCTGGTTGGATTGGGCGCTGGTGCTGGGCTGGGAGTTGGAGCTGGATTGGGCGCTGGTGTTGGGCTGGGAGTTGGAGCTGGATTGGGCGCTGGGGGAGTACCCGATAACGGTTTGACCGAACCCTTGCCATTACCATAGATGGAGCGGATGCCATCGATATCGTCTTGCAGCAGGAAGACATTTTCACTGTTCTGATAACGCCCCTGAACTGACGAATTCATGATGGCTGGTTTGCCATTTTCATGCTGCAAACCCAGTGCGTGACCAAATTCATGCACTAAAACTTCTCGAATATCAAACACACCGTTCCTCTGCTGAGTGCTCCAGGTGTCTTCGTTATCCAGTACCACGGTGGTTCCCAATTCCCCTGAGCGGGTGGTGAGATTGGCGCGCCCCAGGGTTCCTCCCCGTCCGCCTAAATCAGCATGTCCAATGCGAATATCGGCGGCCTGAGCGCGATTTGCTGAAGTTTTCTCACCGATGTCTTGAACTTCGACAAAGTTGATGGGTGAGTATTCAGACCAAATATTGAGAGCGTCTTCGACATGATCCTTGACCTGAGCATTTGACAGCTCGGTCTTGAGATTGCCATCAAAGAGATTGGTGTAGCTATAGGTAATAGTGATAGGACTGCCCTTGCTACTTTGACCTGCATGCTTGAGGCCAAAGGTTTGGAAATCTTCCTCTAGCTCGGTGCCGTCGGTTGAAAAATCTGCAGAATAGTCGCAAGTCGAGCAGATACAAGAACTGAAATGGGTACTGGGAATCTGAATATCTTCAGCATTACGGCTGTTGATGGTTCGAATCGTTGAAATCTGATTTGCAAAGTCAAACTTGAGTATTTGATTCTGAGGTTCAATCGCTTTCATTGGCTGCTCCAAAATCTGGACTAATGAGTCTTTTGCGGCAACTTTGGTAGAAGCAAACCCAAACGACTAGCAAACCTTTCCTGGTCAGGCTGATTAATCAGCGCTGACCGCATTGGCTTTATGACTGAAAAAATGTTCAGGTAACCGTTGTATTCAGGTAACGTCTAACCATAACTAAAGCAGGTGGGGCGTAACCCACCGTAGCTTCGTTTATTTATGGCTACCTACCTAACCGTTACAATCTTTGGATGCATTTCTAGATGCATCTTCAAACACAAAGTGATTTCTGGAGGCGCGATCGCATCACCCGTCCTACTTTTGAACTCAGGAAAAGGGGCGCAATAGGTATGCCTTTTGAGACGAATCAAAGCAGAACTTGTTCCACCTGCAAATTATCCGGCAATGTTTTTGGAAATACACAGCAGATTTCCTGGTCAGAATTATTTTCTTAGGGGCGCACACCCCCATAAGATGTAATTAACTGTGCTTGAGCACTTATTGGAGATCCTAATTGTCCACACCACGATACAGTTCGGCGATCGCAAACTCCAAGTTGATAGTCGAACATAACTCGAAAGCACGAAAAAGTGAACGATCTTCCTGTGCAGAAACCACTTGTTCATGACAGTTGATCCACCGATTGGCTTCAAGTTTCTCGCTCTTTGGAAAAGTGGGCGATCGCACTCAATTACCCATGAAACTGAGGATCACTCTTTAACCTAATTGGCAACGGCAGCCAATGCACCGCTGGATATGAGATACTATGCAGTTGATTGGCAATCTGCTGCAAGCCGCCCGGATGGGTTGAAAGAAGCTCATTCGGGCGCTTCAAATCCCGATTGCAATCCCAATCGTCGCCGTCGTGCCGTTGGCTGAGTTCAACACCTGGCAAGAAACTCTTTCTGACAGATGCGCTCCAGCAGCGGTTGATCATGGCTGATGGCGATGATGCCCACCTGATACTGACGGGCAAAGGCCAGCACGACCTGCCAGATGAGCGCCTGGGTGTTGGCGTCCAGCATGGCGGTCATTTCGTCGGCAATCAGGTAGCGGGTGTGGCGGTTGAGAACACGGGCGATCGCCACCCGCTGTAGCTCCCCTCCACTCAGCTCATGGGGATAGCGGGTCATCCAGCCGGGGTGAATGCCCAGGGCATCCAGGTGTTGCAGCAGGGGGGGATGGCCTTCCCGCAGGATGCGGTCAATGCGCCAGCGGGGATTGACCGCCAGCTCCGGGTTTTGAAAGACGATCTGCACCGGGCAGTAGCCCTTTGCAGGCAATGGCTGGTCGTCCAGCGTCACCTGGCCACGGATGGGCGTTAGATAGCCCGCCAGCAGCTTGCCGAGGGTGGTTTTGCCATAGCCGGAGGGGGCCATCAGCCCCAGCACCTGCCCTGGTGCCACGGTGATGGTGCGATTTTGCACCACCCAGGGCAGCTTGGGACTGTAGCGAAACCAGAGACCGTCACCCTTCAGCATGAATACACCTCACCCAACCTTGACGCACCCGCCGCAGTTCGGGACGGGCTGCCTGACACTCTGCGGTCATTTTGGGGCAGCGATCGCCAAATAGACAACCCGGCGGCAAATTTTCTGGGCTGGGCTGGTTTCCCGGCACTGGCACAAATTCGTTTTGAGGGAGCGATCGCCACAGGGCCTGGGTGTAGGGATGGCGCAGGTTGCCGGTAGTGAAGTCCTGGGCCGCCGCAATTTCAACCGTGGTGCCCGCATAAAAGACCGCCACCCGATCGGCAACCTGGAGGGCCGCTTCAATGTCGTGGGTAATCAAAATCACCCCCCGTCCCCCCTGGGCCAGTTCTCGCAGATGATTGAGGGTTTCTCGAACCACGTCAGGGTGCAGTCCCGGCGTCGGCTCATCGGCAATCACCAGCTCAGCCTGGGTCACCACAGCAGTGGACACCAGCACCCGCCGCGCCATGCCGCCCGAAAGCTGGAAGGGGTAGCGTTGCCCCGTGTGGGCGGGTAACTCGTAGCGGGCAAAGGTGCGCTCCATCCTATCCCTGGCCGTCACTGGAGACAGACCATTCAACTGCCCCACCCGCTGCACCTGCCGCCCCACGGTCATCAGCGGGTCCAGATAGCCAACGGATTGGGGCACCAGGGCAATGGCTCTCCCTCGCAAGGCCCGACACCGCTCCGGGGTGAGGGGTTCGCCCTGAAAGATCAGCGTGCCGCTCAACCGGGCATTCTCTGGCAAAATTCCCAGCAGGGCATGGGCCAGCAGGCTTTTCCCGGAACCACTGGCCCCGACTACTGCCACCAGTTCCCCCGCCTGCACGGTCAAGTCCAGGTCTGTAATCACCGTCAACTGCTTGCGGTGCAGCCCCTGGTCATATTGGGTGAAGGCAACGCCGAGGTTAGAGATCGATAACATAGGTATCAGCAGAGCACTAAATGCACTCTTCTCAAAAACCATGACAGAATAAATCTGACGAGGGCTTTAGATAGAATACACCATGTTCTAGGGATGGAAAACCTATCAAATTTTTTAATTATATTATCTCATCACTGAAATAGCCTGTCGAGAATCATGGAAAACATTCAAATTGCTAATTTAGGCCCACTTAAAAAGGCAGATGTCACTTTTGGAGATTTAACTCTGCTGGTTGGACCTCAGGCTACAGGGAAAAGTATTTTGTTGCAGTTGACGAAACTTCTTCTTGATAGTGATGATATTATTTATACAATTAAAAAAAACGGCTTTGACTTAGGTAATGATTCAACTAACTTTATGGAGCTATACTTTGGCGAAGGGATGCGTAGCCTGTGGACTGAGAGAACGGAAATCCACGTAGATGGAAAAAGCGTCAAGCCATCAAATCTTCTCGAAAAAGGCACCCGTAGTAAGGAACAGCTATTTTTCGTTCCAGCCCAGAGAGTCCTGATACTTGAGAATGGGTGGCCACGTCCTTTCACAAGTTTTGAAGTAGGAGATCCTTATGTTGTACAGAACTTTAGTGAGCATCTACGGCTTCTAATGCAGCAAGGACTTGGCAGTAAGGGCAGCGCTATCTTTCCGCGGGATGGAAGTCTGAAGAAAGAGCTAAGAGACGCATTAGATAACAGTATTTTCCATGGAGCGCAAGTAGAGTTAAATACAACTGGTATGCGCAAGCGTATTCAAATTAATATGAACGGTGACTACTTGCCCTTCATGACCTGGTCCGCTGGACAGCGTGAATTTATGCCTTTACTGCTTGGTCTCTATTGGCTCATGCCTGCATCACGGGCTTCAAAAAAGCCAGAGATAGACTGGGTTGCCATTGAAGAATTGGAAATGGGGTTACACCCACAAGCAATTTTGGCTGTTTTCCTCGTTTGTTTAGAGTTACTCCATCGAGGCTATCGTTTACTACTATCAACCCATTCACCCGTGCTGCTAGAGGCTGCTTGGGCAATTCGCTCACTCCAAGAAGAAAACCCTGACGCTAAGTATCTTTACCACCTTTTTGGCTTAAAGAAATCTTCTCCAATTAGTAAAATGTTTGATGACGTCCTTAAGAACAAAATAATATCAACCTATTATTTTGATCAAAAAGGAGAAGGTGTTTTTGTCCGCGACATTTCATCTCTAGACCCAGTCCATGCAGATGCTGCTGTTGCTGATTGGGGAGGATTGACAAGTTTCAGCAGTCAGGCGTCTGATGTTGTCTCTCAAGCTATCCAAGATAAAGTATGAGTTTTGTCAACGCTGTCAAGGAGACGCCTTTGCTGAAGGAAGCATTGAAGCAAGGATTAGGGGCATTGGGAACAAATAGCAGTAAAGTTCAACCTGTGTATCCACGTAAGTGTGAAGGTAGTGTCGATATTGATACCGCTGTTAAAACACAGTATCCTACCAGTTCACGTTGGGATTATGCCTTGGGCTATGATGGCGAAACGCATTTTATTGAAGTCCATAGTGCTCAAACTAGTGATGTCGAATCAGTACTCAGAAAGCTTCAGTGGTTGAAAGACTTTCTCGCTCAGGATGCACCCGCACTTAACAGGGAGCCAAAAAAGTTTCATTGGATTGCTGCCGGAAAAGTTTCTGTTTTACCTGGTAGTTCCGAGAGCCGCAGGCTAGCTAAACAAGGACTCAGGATAATTGGAAGGCTTCCTCTGAAATAACAGAAAATCAAACTTACTGTAAGCTGTGCTTAGAGTCCAGAGAATTACCAACTGTGCCTAATGTGAATTGTCTCAAAACCTTGCGTTGCGCGGGCTGCTGGCCTGCAATGGGACTATGTGAGCAAGCAGGATGCTTGCGCGACGGGGTATCCAGTCCCTGATCTGCATCAGACGCAAATTTCGTCAATCTAACCCTGGCTGGTCTTCGGATCCAGCAAAGCCCGCAGGTTTTCCCCCAGCCAGTCGAATGCCTTTACCGAGAGCAGCAGCAGCAGTCCCGGCATCACCCCCAGCCACCAGTAGCCGGTGGAGAGGTGGCGCATAGACTCGGCCAGAATGATACCGATCGCCGGGATGTGGGGCGATAGGCCGATGCCGATGAAGGACAGGGCCGCCTCATGCAGGATGGCATGGGGAAACAGCAGAATCAGCCCCACCAGAAGCTGGGGAATGACGTGGGGCACCATGTGGTGGCGGGCAATCCACAGGGGCGACTGGCCAAAGCGGCGGGAGAGCTGCACATAGTCGGAGCCGTTGACCTGCAGCACCTCCGCCCGAATCACTCGCGCCAGGCTGGTCCAGTGGGTCAGGGCGACGGCAATAATCACCCCCGTTGTGCCGCCGCCAGCGGCAAAGGCGACGAGAATCAGCAGCACCAGGTGGGGCAGGCTGAAGAAGACGTCTATAATCCAGGTAATTACGGCATCGACCCAGCCCCCCAGGGTGCCAGCGGCCAGGCCCAGCCCGGTGCCAATCAGGGCGCTGATGCCCGCCGCCAGCAGGCCCACCCGCAGGCTCAGGGACATGCCGTGGAGGGAGCGGCTGAGCATGTCTCGCCCCAGCCAATCGGTGCCAAAGGGATGGGCCAGGGACGGGGGCTGGTTGCGCTGGGTGAGGACGGGACTGAGGCCATCGTCGCCAATCACCCAGGTGCTGAAGATGATGGCCAGCAGAAACAGGGCGCAGAGGGCAATGCTCCAGAGGGTTTGCTGCCGCCGATTGCTGCGGCGTTTTGGGGCTGGGACGGCGGTAGGGGCAGTGATGGTCATGACTGCCAGCCTCCCAGGCGGATGCGGGGGTCGATGATGGGGTAGGCCAAATCGGCCAGGGTGTTGCCCGTGTAGACGAACAGGGCGCTGAAGAACACGATGCCCACCAGCAGCGGCACATCGCTGCGCAGCGCCGCCTGCACCGTGGCCTCCCCCAGGCCGGGATAGGCAAACACCTGCTCCACCAGCACCGAGCCGCCAAACAGCTCGCTCAAGGAGGCAAATTGCAGGGTGAGGGCCGGGAGAATCAGGTTGCGCAAGCCGTGGTGGCGAACTACGCCCCAGAGGCTTTCTCCCTGGGCGCGGGCAAAGAGAATGTAGTCGCTGTGCAGCACGTCGATCAGCTTTTGGCGGGTGTGCAGGGCAATGTTGGCGATGCCGATGATGCTGAGGGTGATGGCGGGCAGCAGCAGGTGGTGCAGGTGCTGCCAGAGGGTGACGTCCGCCGCCAGGACGCCGGGGGGAGCGGCGCAGCAAATGGGGGTGACCTTCAGGGAAACCGAGAAGATAATCAGCAGCAGCAGCGCTACCCAAAAGGTGGGGGACGACGCCAGGGTGTAGGCATAGAGGCGAATGGCGCGATCAACCCAGCTCCCCGCCAGTGCCCCCGCCAGGATGCCCAGCCCCAGCCCCAGGACACCCGAGAGGAGCCAGGCGATCGCCAGCATCTGCAAAGACGCCTGAAACCGGGTGGCAATCACCGCCCCCACGGGCTGGTTAAACACCATCGAGGTGCCCCAGTTGCCCTGCACCAACTGCCCCAGCCAGTCCCAAAACCGCAGAATCATGGGCTGATCCAGCCCCCAGCGCTCGGCGATTAGCTCCCGCTGCTCTGGGCTGATCTGCATCATGTTGGCCCCGATGTAGGCTTGCAGCGGGTCGATGGGCGACAGGCTCAGGAGCACGAAGGTGAACACCGCCACGGCCAGCAGCAACAGCCCCAGCCGCAGCAGCTTACGGGCGGCAAAGGTGAGCAGCGGCCTTAGTTGCATGTCCACTGCCACTCAGCGATGTTGGCGGTGATGGGCCAGCCGTGGCCGTGGGGTTCCACCTGGGGTTGGCCGATGTCCAGACAGTCGCTGACGAAGTAGGTGTGGTCCAGGTTCACCAGCCAGGCCCAGGCCGCATCCCCCTGGGCCGTGAAGCCCTGGTTGCCGTCCCACTGGGCTGCTTTCCAGAAGGCGATCGCCTCTGCTTCCGAGGATGCCCCCATCGCCAGATCCAGGGTTTCATCAATGGTTTGATTAGCGTAGTAACCGGCGTTGTAGAAATCCCCCTGGGCCATCTGGCTGTGGTAGAGGTTATACATCTCGGTCTGGTCGTGGCTGCCCCAGCCAAACAGCACCACATTGCTGTGCATGGCCGGTTCAATCTCGTCCCAGCTTTTGCCCTCGACGTTGGCCTGGATGCCAATGGGCTTGAGCATTTCCGCCGCCGCCAGAGCCAGAGCCTGCCGGGTGCTGTCATTAGCTGGGTAGAGAATGGTGAACTCGGCCCGCAGATCGCCCTTCTCCAGCACCCCGTCCCCGTCGCCATCGGCCCAACCGCCCGCCGCCAGGATTTCTTGCGCTCTCTCCGGCTGGGCATCCTCGATCTTCGCCCCCGGTTCCTCCCAGGCCAGCCCGCTCACCGGCCCATAGGCGGGAGAGCCGTACCCCTCCAGCACTCCTTCCACCAGGGCCTGCCGATCAACAGCGTAGTTCACGGCCTGCCGAATGGCCAGATCTGCCGTCACGTCATTGCCGATGGGGTCGCCGTCCGGAGTGGTTGCCCCGGTGTTGGGGCCGTAGGGGAACATTAGCCCCCGGTTATCGACGCTGGTGACGTCGTAGAGGGTCATGCCGTCGATGGTTTGCACCGCCAGGGACTGGGGCACGCTCGCCACCTGGGCCTGTCCGGCTTTAGCGGCGGCGAAGGCGGCGTCTTCTTCCACAAAGAGAAACACCAGCCGCTGGATGCCAGGGGCCTCGCCATAGTAGTTGGGATTGGCCTCCACGATGAGCTGCTGCCCCTCGTCCCACTGCACCATCTGGTAAGGGCCAGAGCCAATCGGGTTGCGGGTATAGTCGGGGCCATGGGCGTGTTCGGGCACGATGCCCAAAGTAATCAGGCGATTGACAAAGGTGCTCTGAGGCTGCTGTAGCCGCAGCTCCACGGTGGTATCATCCACTGCGACGGCTTCTTCCAGCACGGTGACATCCGTCAGCCCGCCGCTCTCTGTCGCCTTGTTAAAGGTGTAGGCCACATCCGCCGCCGTCAGCGGTTCCCCATCGGAGAACAGGGCATCGTCCCGAATGGTTACCGTCCAGACCAGCCCATCGTCGCTAATGCTGTAGTCGGTCGCCAGGTCGTTCACAATATTGAGGTCGGCATCCCGCTTTAGCAGCGTGCTCTGGAACAGAGGAGAGCCGTAGCGGCCCCAGCCCAGGGTGGGGTCGTAGCCCTCTTCGCTTTCGCCACCGATGGCCAGCACGATTTGCTCAGCGGAGCCTGTTTGGGACGGCGTTTCGGCAGATGGGTCAGAACTGGCTGATTCGGGCTGGCTACCGCCGCAGCCGACCAGCACCTGACCGAGTAGAATCGCACCCATAGATAGAACAGCAAGCTTCAGTCTTCGCGTCATGATTGCTCAAAACCAGAGAGGTACAGGCGTCTCAAAGGCGCTCCAAGGCTAGACCATATCACCCCCTTCTCAACGGGACAATCCGGGGGTGAGGGATATCTTGCAGCGGTCAATTGAGAAGGCAGGGTTGCAGGAGATGTCTAAAAAACCAGCACTTTGGAGAACTCCGCCCATCCGCAGGGGCAGTCGATGAATGGGAGCAGCCCGATTCTGTGGAACAGTTGCCCTTGTCCGAAGATCAGGAAGAGATGGATGGACAATCAAGCAGAAAGACAGAAGACAACGTGGTGCCCGTGACCGTCCTGACGAGCTATCTCGGTGCGGGCAAAACCACCCTGCTCAACCGCATCCTCACCCACGCAAGAGCTGTGTTCATTCCAGATCAGGTAATTGATCACGAGATAGTAATAGTCGAATACTGCGAGGCTGTCCCGGTTGTCGTGAAATTAATCCCTTTTCTTCAAGGGTGAGAATCATCTGGTGAACGCTAGGCGGTGTCACTTTAAAGTAGTGCTGCATATCTCTCTCAGCCGGTGGACGGCCATTCAGTTTGGTGTAGTAGTAGATGAAAGCCAGGTACTGTCCCTGTTTGGCCGTATATTTATGATTCATAGTACTTATGGTTCACAGAAAGCGTTAACCCACGAATAAGTAGAACTGTGTTGAAAAACGAAGGTTAGAAAACCGAGAGAGCACCCCGGTTTTTTAACCTGAATTTAATTGTGCTGACCTACTTACTGACAATTTATCAAGAAGCTGTTGATTCATCGGTAGCGCCCCTCTGCCGTTAATTCTCGATGTGGGCTTTAACGATCCGAGCCTTCACGAAACAAAATTCTCCCTCGATACCTCTCTCCACGAGCACGAGCACTCAGACCATGAAGCTCACTACCATCACGGTGAGCATGAGCATCACCATAAGCATCACCACCATTCTCGTCATCTAGAAAACGATGGGTTTGTATCTGTTTCATATTGGAGCGATCGCCCCTTTTCAGTACAAAAATTCTACGACTTTCTTAATAGCCTGCCAGCCGATGCTGACAGATTCAATTCGCCCTGTGCTCGATGCCCTGCATCCCGATGGGTAGTATGCCATTGGTCAGGATCGCAGCATCTACTGGCGGCTGACCAACCCACCGGAGCGGGGGGCGGAAGCGCCTGATTGGTTTTATGTGCCGCATGTGCCGCCGCTGCTGGATGGAAAAAGGCGGCGGTCTTAGAGAGTGTTTGTAAACGCTCTCTAACGCTTAAGCCATAGCTACTAAGGCTTGAGACTTTACCCATAACGTATGAGCAATGTCAAATAATGCTTATACGTTATGAACTAATGCTTATGCAAAACTAATTGTTTAGCTCAAAATGGGCGATCGCCATAACGCCATTCTTGATTAAGAAGCTCGA
>JAYKGU010000052.1:0-4291 GCA_035285585.1 Synechococcales cyanobacterium | reverse complement strand
CAGTTTTTTATCTGGACGGATTTTGATTTGTTTGGTGAACAGTACCGAAATTGGTACAGCGTTGGCGTGTATAAGGATGGGCTGAACCGATGGAATTGCTAAACAGCCTGCTGGCAGTAGGGCCATTTATTCCACATGGTCATTGCTATTTGTGGAATCCTGGCCTGGTGTGGCTACACCTGCTCTCCGATGCTTTAATTGCAGCGGCCTATTTTTCAATTCCAGTAATGCTGCTCCATTTTACGGCTCAACGGCGAGATGTGCCGTTCCCCTGGCTGTTTGTATTGTTCGGCGGATTTATTGTATCCTGCGGACTGACCCACGTGTTGGGAGTATGGACGCTCTGGCATCCGACCTACTGGCTTTCGGGTAGTGTGAAAGCCGCCACGGCAGGAATTTCCCTCTACACCGCTGCCATGATGGTGCCCGTATTGCCCCAGGCCCTGGCGCTACCCAGCCCGGCCCAGCTAGAAGCGATGAACCAGACCCTGCAAACCGAGATTGAAGATCGCAAGCAGGCAGAGGCAGAAGTGCGTCGCCTGAATGCTGAACTGGAGCAGCGGATTCGCGATCGCACCGCCCAGCTCGAAGCCTCCAACCTCCACATTGAAGACTTGTTGGAGCGGGAACGGGCCGCCCGCCTGCAGACCGAGAAGGCCAAGGCGGAAGTGGAGGTTTACGCCGAGCGGCTATCCCTGGCGATGGACGCCGCCAAAATGGGGTCGTGGGACTGGGATTTGACAACCAACCGGGTTCTCTGGTCTCCCTACCACGAAGCTATCTGGGGGTACGCAGTTGGTACCCCCGACCGCAGCTATGACGACTGGAAAAACCGCATTCATCCCGACGATTTGCCAGAAGTAGAAGCCGCTATCCAGAGGTCGTGGGCAACCGGCCAGGACTTTATCCAGCAGCATCGGCTCCTGCGCCCCCAGGATGAAGTCCGCTGGGTAAATGCTATCGGTCGCTGTATCTATGATTCTGAGGGGCGGCCCGTTCGCATGCTGGGAATTGTGCGGGACATTACCGACGATAAGCGGGCCGAGCAGGCGCTGCTGGAAAGTGAAGAGCGGTTTCGGGCTATTTTCGAGCAGGCTGCGGTGGGCATTTCCGAGGTGTCCCTGGACGGGCGGTGGCTGCGGGTCAACCAGAAGCTGTGCGACATCCTGGGCTATTCCAGTGAAGAACTGTCTATCAAAACGTACAAAGACCTGACCCATCCTGAGGATGTGGATCTCAACGCTGGCTATCTGCCCCAACTACTGGCCGGAGAGATCGAGTATTATTCGCTGGAGAAGCGCTACATTCACAAAAAAGGCGACCCCGTTTGGGTGCGGGTTACCATTTCCCTGCTGGGGCCTCATCTCCTAACCGAATCGGAACCGTGCTGCTGTTCAGGCGCTGACTCTGACACCGCATCCCCCACCCACTTTATTGCTGTGATTGAGGAAATTGGCGATCGCAAAAAGGTTGAACTAGCCTTGCAGGAGCGAGCCGACCAGCTCACTTTGGCCAACCAGCGCCTCACCCAGCTGGCCCTGCTGCTCAAACAGCGCAACGAGGAACTCGATCAGTTTGCCTATGTGGTTTCCCATGACCTGAAAGCACCACTGCGGGCGATCGCCAACCTGTCAGAGTGGATTGCTGATGATCTGGGCGATCGCCTTGTGGATGAAACCCAGCAGCAGCTCGACCTGATGCAAGCGCGTGTCCGCCGAATGCAAAACCTGATTGATGGCCTTCTGCAGTACTGCCGAGTGGGGCGCGAGGAAAGGCGCTGCGAACTTGTCCCTGTGGAGGCTCTGTTGAAAACGGTGCTGGATTCCCTGCCTGTCCCACCCAGCTTCACCGTTGGCCTGGGGCCTGACCTGCCCACCGTAAAGACGGCTCAGCTGCTCCTTCAGCAAGTGTTTGCTAACCTCATCAGCAACGCCATCAAACACCACAGCCGCCCCGATGGGCATATTCAAATCGCAGCACAGGATCTGGGCAGCACCTACGAATTTAGCGTCACCGACGATGGCCCTGGCATTGCCCCTGAACACCAGGAGCAAATTTTTACCATCTTCCGCACCCTCCATTCCCTTACCGCCAGCGATAGCACGGGCATTGGGCTGGCGATCGTTAAAAAAATTGTTGAAGCCGAAGGCGGACGGGTCTGGGTAGAGTCAACTTTGGGGAAAGGGGCGACATTCCGCTTTACCTGGCCTAAAGGGGCGATCGCTTAGCCGACCAGGACACACCGCACATTCTTCCTAGAGCAGATTCCAGCAGTTAAGTGCTTGAGCACAATTAAGGAGATTTTTGAGAACGATCCTACCGGACGACGTAGGGGCAAATGGCCATTTGCCTTTACCAAACGTTCAACCTCCTCCCAACCCTCCACTGTCTAGCCTTCCTTATAGGCTCGCCAGCCGCCCCACTGGGTAATCTCCCGCTGCCCTTCACACAGCAAGGGTTCCCCGACCACGCCCAGCACCTCCTCACCATCCGCCAGCCGCACCTTACCGATGCAGAGGCCAGGAGGTTCCCGCAGCAGAACTTCGGCTAATCCGGCGGGAGGCACGGCCCATATCTCTACGGCGATCGCCCGTCCCCCCGTTTTGACGCGAATCATGGCGGGGTGGCGATCGCCAATGGACCAGAGCCGATAGGTCGGTTCCGTCGTCGCTTCTCGCACAAAAGTTGCGCCGACGGCCAGGAGGTTGCCGTTCAGCTCCAGACCGCGCATGAGGGTGCCGTTGACGGCCAGGGGGAGGGGGGGAGGGGAGGGCATGGGATTTTGGATTTTGGATTTTGGATTTTGCGTCGTGGTGTGGGCGATCGCGCGATGGGCTGATCTACGGCTCCCAGGAGCTTCAGGGCGTGGCGCTGGGCGGGGGTGAGGCCGGTGGTGTGGGCGATCGCCATGCCTTCGTAGGGGCGGGGGATGCGGAGCGTTTGCTGGGGCTGGGGGGCGGTGGGGGAATCCTGCCAGAGCTGGATGGTTTGGTCCTGGCTGCCGCTGGCGAGGATCTGGCCGTCGGGGCTGTAGGCCAGGGAGCGGATCCAGCGCTGGTGGCCGCTTTGCACCCCCAGGCATTTGCCCGTTACCAGATCCCACCATTTGATCAGGGCGTCGGTGCCGCAACTGGCGAACCAGCCGCCCTCGGGGTGAACGGCCAGGGCCAGGACGGGTCCCCGGTGGGCCTGGAGGGTGCGATCGCAGGTGCCGGAGGCCCAGTGCCACTGGCGGATCACTCCTTCGGTGCTGCCGCTGATCACCCGCTGACCATCGGGGCTGAATGCGACGCTGCGAATCCAGGTCTGGTGGCCCTGTAGGGTCTGGAGGCAGTCCTGGGTGGGCAGATGCCAGATTTTCAGGGTTTGGTCCTGGCTGCCGCTGACGAGAAACTGGCCGTCCGGGCTCAGGGCCAGACCCCATACGCCCCCCGTGTGGCCCGTCAGGATTCGGAGGCAGACGCCCGTCGCCACCTGCCAGAGCCGCACCGTGCTGTCGAGGCTGCCGCTCACCAGGGTTTGGCCATCGGGGGTGAAGGCAACGGCGATCGCCGCATCCCGGTGACCCGTCAGCACCTGGGCCGTCTCTCCGGTGGCCAAATCCCACAGGCGAATGGTGCCGTCTTCACTGCCGCTGGCCAGCAGGGTTTCGCTGGCATTAAACGCCACCGACCAGACCCAGTCAGTGTGGCCTTTGAGCGTCTGGAGCAGCTCCCCCGTCGGTAAATCCCAGAGCCGGATCAGCCGATCCTGGCTGCCGCTGGCCAGGTGGCGGCTGTGGGGGGCGATCGCCACGGACCAGACGCCATCGCTGTGGCCCTGGAAGGTTTTCAGACACAGTTGGGTGCGGCTGTTCCAGAGCTTGACTGACTGGTCTTCGCTGCTGGTGGCAAACATTTCCCCGTCGGGGCGGTAGGTCACTGCCGACAGCCAGCTCCGGTGGCCGGGAATCACTTTCAGCGGCTGGCCGGTGCGGTAGTTCCACAGCCAGAGGGTGCCGTCGTCGCTGCCGCTTAAGAGGGTGCGTCCGTCGGGGCTGAAGGCCAGGGTTCTCACAGGCTGAAGCGGGCCAGTGAGCACAGGGCCAGCCTGTCCGGAGGTCAGATCCCAAAGGCGCAGGGTGCGATCGCTGCCACCGCTGGCCAGGGTTCGCCCATCGGGACTGAAGGCCACCGACCACACCCACCCCTGATGGCCCTGCCAGACGTGGAGGCAGGTGCCCTGGTGCAGATCCCACAGGCGCACGGTGCCGTCGTAGCTGCCGCTGGCCAGCACGTAGGCCGATTTCGTC
>JAYKGU010000051.1:0-11190 GCA_035285585.1 Synechococcales cyanobacterium | reverse complement strand
ACGTTGTGTCAGCAGGTGGAGCCATTAAGGCAGCGGCTGGCTCTAGGATAAAGCTGTAAGCTGATGCCTCAAGAGAGTGTAAAACGGTATTTTCAAATTGTAGGAAATTATCGAAACCTGAGGTCATGGTTTTCCTATTCGTTGGGCAAGTTAAAAACTAGACCGACCGATCGCGACAAATTTCTGCACAGGATTCAGGAGAAGACAGATGGAAACATTGGGCTATCTCTATGGTTCAGTCGTTTACGAGGCACCGGGCGAGGCGATCGCCCCCGTATCTCCACCCAGCGATCGCCCCTCTTCCCCTGCCACCGAGCATCGGTTTGCGGATGTCTGCCTGACGAGCGGGCGATCGCCCAGCGCCCTCCTGCAGTTCTGGACAATTTTGGCGAGCGTCTCCCTGCTGCTGGTGGGAACGGCCCCAGCGGCGGTGGCGGATCACCTGCTGCGCTACGGGAGCCAGGGGAGCCAGGTGCAGCAGATTCAGCAAGAACTGGCGATCGCAGGCTACTACAGCGGCCCGGTTACAGGCTACTACGGAGATCTGACCCAGGCGGCGGTGCGGCGGTTCCAGCAGGCCCAGGGGCTTTTGGTGGATGGCATCGTAGGGCCGAGCACCCGTGCCGCCCTGCAGCACCAGCTCAGCCGTCCCCTCGCCTACCAATATTCCCCCGGTCAGATCTACTACACCAGGCCACCGTTGACGTCTGCGAGTACCCAGTGTAATTGTGTTCAGCCCAACTTCCAGCCGGTTAATCAACCTATTTACCAGAATCAAACCGTCGCCACGGCCCAGTACGCCCCCGATTCGGCCATCGTGGTGCCCGCCAGCACGGTGATTCCCCCGGTGCCCTCTGTTCTGGGAGAGGTGCTCTATCGGGGCGATCGCGGCCCTGCCGTCACCCAGCTCCAGTCTGACCTGAACCGCCTCGGCTATTATCAAGGCCCCATCACCGGCTACTATGGGCCACTCACGGAGAATGCCGTGACGGACTTTCAGGAGGATAATGACCTGATCGTCACGGGCGTCGCTGGCCCCAAAACGGTCACTGCCCTGCGCAACTTTGGCCTGACCTGAAATTGATGAAAGATGTTTTTATCTCAACTCATCTTTTTTGTGATTGTGTCAGCGCTGGCGATCGCCTATGGCGCGCTAATGGGGGGAATCATTGGTGGCCTGGTGAGCAGCGTCATTGCCTTTAGAGCACAGACCCGCGATGGTTTCCTGGCCTGCATCAGACCGTCCATTCAGCAAGGTGTCATCGGGGCCGTGATTGGCAGTAGCTTCATCTATGCCTATTTGCTTTTCCTGATCCTGAGCCGCTTTGAAAGTTCCCACGATGGGTTAGTCATGGCGGCTATTGCCGTTGCCTGGATCCAATTCACGGGATTGGGCGGCATCTTTGGGGCAATCAAAGGGGCGATCGCTGGTGTGCGACGGTGGCAAAAGTTTCAAAACGGTGTCAAGCGGGGTGAATACTGCAGCGCCGATGCAAAACGGTTCTTCCATGCCAGCGATTTCCAGCCCGGTGATTCGGTGATCTGGCAGAAAAAACTGGGCCGCAGCCATACCGTATCCATCCAGGCCTTTGTCCTACAGGTGACACCCTGGCGCGTCAAAATTGCCACCAACGAATCTCCTGATCAAACCATCAGAATTGTGCGCTACGTCTCGCCCAAGACCTTGCAACACCATCGCTAGCCGCTCAGCATCAAAGGCTCAAAAATGGGAGCGATGCTTAGATTTTCAGACGTACTCTTGCCTAAAACTTCAAAGTTCTTCAAAAAGCTCCGTCGCGCTGAGCTTTTCTCCCTCTCCCTCTGCCGATCGGTCTCTATCGCCGACTAGATGCGCTTTGAAAGTAAAACCCCTTAGAGTTAGCGGATACGTAGCTTGCATCGCTGCTATGGCGATCGCAACTACCTGACAAAGACTTTCTACTAAAAGGGAAAACTTTAAATCTATGGCAGAACACAAGGATGTCAAGCACAACCCCGATGCCAACCCCGACCCAATTACGGGGCAACCCGGTGCCTATCCCGTGGGAACGGGTGTTGGTGCAGCGGGTGCCGGGGTGGCGGGCACGGCCATCGGTGGCGCGGTGGGTGGGCCCGTGGGGGCAGTAATCGGTGCGGTTGTGGGTTCCGTCGCAGGCGGGCTTTTGGGTAAAGGGGTGGCCGAGCGCATTGACCCCACGGTTGAAGACAACTACTGGCGCAACAACTATCGCTCCCGCAATTATGTTGAGCCGGATCACGACTACGACACCGACTACGCAGGTGCCTATCGCACTGGATACGAAGGCTACACCAACTACGGTAGCCGAGGCACCTACGAGGAAGCCGAGCCGCAACTCAGGGCCGATTACGAGAAGCACCGGGGCCACAGCCGCCTGGATTGGGACCGGGCACAGCACGCCACCCGTGACGCCTGGAGCCGTGCCGACAACTTCGTTAGAGGTCGCCGTGCCCACGATGATTACTGGCGTAGCAACTATCAGTCCCGCCCCTATGTAGAGACGGGCTATGACTACGACCACTACGCGCCTGCGTACTTCATGGGCTATGACGGCTACACCACCTATGGCATCGACCAGGGGATGACCTACGAGCAAGCCGAACCCCACCTCCGCTCGGAGTACGAGCGTCGCCACGGCAGCAGTGGGTTGGCCTGGGACAAAGCCAAGTACGCCGCTCAAGACGCCTGGAACCGAGTCCAGGATTCCCTCCCCGGTAATCGCAACCGCCGCGATCGCCACTAAGGAGATTTCCAGGAAAAAATTACCTTCGGTTGGTTGAATGATTAGGTGATTTCTTGAAATAAATTACCAGCCCACGGTGCGTTACGCTTCGCTTTAGCGATAGCCATGCCCTTGGGCTATACGGCACCCTACGGGCGGTATGGTCTTTCCCAGAAATCTCCTAAGATGGGCGATCGCCCCTTGGTAAGGCCAAGTACAGCCTCAAGGGCGATCGCCTGCAAAATAGCGCTTCAATGTGGGAATACTGGAACCGGAGTTCTAACAATGACCTTCCGTGAAAATCACCCAAGCTCCCGATGGTCATAAGCTGCGTGTTTCCCACTGGGGCAGATTTATCGCCTACTGCTGCCTGGGTCTGGGGACTTGGGCCATATTTGGAACAGTCCTGTATCGTAGCAGCCACAGCGCCACCCTGACCTGCCAGCGGGTGGAGCCAGCCCAGGTTGATTGTGAATGGCTGGCAGATGAATCAGGCACTCCCAAGCAACCAGCCCAGACCATCCGCCAACTGCGAGAAATTACCCTGGTAACTCCCACCAGCAGCGAGGATACTCTGCACCAGGCGGTTTTACTTTCCCAGGATGGGCGATCGCACACCATTAATTTACCCAGTCCGGATCTTGAGACGGCTCAGCAGAAAATTAATCAGGTTCACCAATTTTTAGCCGATGGTACCCAAGCCCGGCTGATGATCTCCTTCCATTCCCTGAAGCCCGTCGCCGTTGCCGTCGTACTGGCGATCGCTCTCTTCGCTGGAGGGCTTATTATTCTGGCGGTCTGGTTATCTCCCATCTGGATCGAGATCCAGACATCTCCAGATCAACAATCAGTGCATCTAAAACGTCGATACCCCTTGAAGATCAGCCATCAAGTACTGGCCTCTGAGGCGATCGCCGCCGTGATTGTCGATCCGCCCGATGAAAAGGAAGATATGCTTTGCCAGATCAAACTCATGCTGACATCTGGGGAAGCCGTCGAACTGAAATTTTGGGGAAATTCCCACAGGGATGTTTCTACCCTGGCCTGCGCCATTCAAAACCTGATTTCCCCCAGCAAGAATTAATCGGACATTTTTGCTCAGGTACAGGTTAATTCCATCTGCGTCATCTGCGTCATCTGCGGATATATTCAGCCTGACCTGACGTTACATTGGTCTTGCGCCACAACACACCCTACGGTTTGGGCAAAACGCCAGCAAAACGCTGGGGGGGTTCACTAGAATAGGCTCATCGTGTTGAATAGACTACATTGCAGTGAGGAGAGCGTTGTCTATGTGTGGAATCGTCGGCTATATCGGAACCCAGGCGGCCAGCGGCATTTTGCTGGACGGTTTGCGACGGCTGGAATATCGGGGCTACGATTCCGCCGGGGTGGCGACCATTCTGGAAGACGAGATTCACTGCGTGCGCGCCAAGGGCAAGCTACAGAATTTGCAGGCCAAGCTCGACGGGTTTGAAAACCCTGCCCGCATTGGCATTGGCCACACCCGCTGGGCCACCCACGGCAAACCGGAGGAGCACAACGCCCATCCCCACATGGACTGCCACCGGGGCGTGGCCGTAGTGCAGAACGGCATTGTGGAGAACTACCGGGAGCTGCGGGACACCCTTAAGGAAAAGGGCTACGAGTTCGTTACTGAAACCGACACAGAAGTCATTCCCAACCTGGTGGCCGACTGCCTCCAGCAAATGAAAGAGGCGGGGGAGATGAATCGCTACCTTTCTCCCTTCACCGAGGCAGTGCGACGGGCCGTGCATCAGCTCGATGGGTCTTTTGCGATCGCCCTCCTCTGTCGCGACTACCCCGACGAAATCGTCATCGCCCGCCAGGACGCCGCCCCCCTGGTGATTGGCTTTGGTCAGGGGGAATTCTTTTGCGCGTCCGACGTGCCCGCCATCCTGCCCTACACCCAGGCCATGATCACCCTGGAAAACCGGGAAATGGCCACCCTGACGCCCCTGGGGGTGCAGATTTATAACTTTGCGGGCGATCGCCTCCGCAAGCAGCCCTACGTTTTATCCGGCACCCACATCGCCATCGAGAAGCAGGGCTTCCGCCACTTCATGCTCAAGGAAATTTTTGAGCAGCCGGGGGTGATTCGCACCTGCCTCAAAGCCTACATCGAGGACGGCTGGACCGCCGAATCCCCCACCAACCCCATCCACCTCAACCTACCACCGCGCATCTACACCGACCTGGCCCAGATCCAAATCGTCGCCTGCGGGACGAGCTGGCACGCCAGCCTGGTGGGCAAATACGTCCTGGAGCAATTGGCGGGCATCCCCACCCAGGTGCAGTACGCCTCCGAGTTTCGCTACGCGCCGCCGCCCATGCTGCCCAACACCCTCACCATTGGCGTCACCCAGTCGGGGGAAACGGCGGATACGCTGTCGGCTTTAAGTACGGAGCGCGATCGCCGCGCCCATCAGCCCGAAGCCATGCAGGCCCGCCTCCTGGGCATCACCAACCGCACCCAGAGCACCCTGGCCCAAACGGTGGACTGTTTGATTGACACCCACGCGGGTATCGAAATCGGCGTCGCCGCCACCAAGACCTTCACTGCCCAGTTGATGGCTTTCTACTGCCTTGCCCTGGATTTAGCCTACCGTCGCCAAACCCTGGAACCCCAGCGCATTGAGAAGATCTTGACGGAGCTGCACCACCTGCCCTCTCAAATCGAATCCACTTTAGAATCCCAGGATCGCTACGCTGAAGAGATGGCCCACGACTTCACCGAGACCCAGGACTTTATGTTCGTCGGTCGGGGCGTCAATTTCCCCATCGCCCTGGAAGGCTCTTTGAAGCTCAAGGAAATCAGCTACATCCACGCCGAGGGCTACCCCGCCGGGGAAATGAAACACGGCCCCATCGCTTTGCTGGATTCCAAGGTGCCGGTGGTGGCGATCGCCGTCCCTGGTGCCACCTACGAGAAAGTCCTTTCCAATGCCCAGGAAGCAAAGGCGCGGGATGCCCGCCTCATCGGCGTCGTGGCGATGACGGACACGGCAGCAGAGGAAATCTTTGATGCTTTGCTACCGGTGCCTCTGACGGATGAACTCCTGTCTCCCATTCTGACGGTGATTCCGCTACAGCTTCTGGCCTACCATATCGCGGCAAGGCGCGGCCTGGACGTGGATCAGCCCAGAAATCTTGCGAAATCCGTAACAGTCGAATAGGTTTGAAATTTTGTGGTAACTCGATTTGTAAAACAAAGTTGTGCCTTAATTTAAAACCTTTACTCTTGATAAAGGTGGGTAAGTCCTATCGCGATCGCCCCTTTTCGACACGGCTGAATTGGGTGCAAATCTTGTAAGGGCAAAAGGCCCTTTGCCCCTAACGTGGGTGTAGGCGATCGCCCTGTCATAAATTTCGCTAGCCGGGAATTCTAAGACATCGCCAAACTGGGGACAGTTACGTTGGATACAGCGCTAATCGCCCAACCTACATAGCGATCGCCCGTTCCCCCAAATCTGTTCGCCGCATCGTTTCGGAGTCGCCGAATAAATGATAAATGAGGTGCGTTGAGGTACGTTATGAGGGAAAGGAGATTGTGATTTTAGCTATAACTGAGAAGGAGGTACAAACTGTGGTAGGAGCAAATTACGAGCTTTAGCTTGGAGTAGTGTCATAACTCGCTATGTGTTGTTCTAAACTCATACCAGCTTTGTGTGAAGGCACACAGGAGAACCCTGGACAGACAAGGGGCTTAAGCCCCTTGTTGTATGCAGCTTCACAGAAAAACGGTATCAGTAGGTCTTTTGCTAAGTTGATAAACAGCTAGATTACACCTGCACGGTGAGCTATTATCTATTGTAAGTGTATTGAGGAATTTTCCCAATCAATATTAAGAGTACGACCTAAAACTAGATATGTACAAAAAAACGTTCCAGGCAAATTTCACGTGATAGTGGTTTGCATGTAATTAATAACTTACTAAATTGGATATTATGAAAGTTAAACATCTGAAAATGCAATCTTATCGTGGAATTGATAACTTAGAGTTAACCTTTCCCTCTGATGGCCCAACCGCCTTTATCGGTATTAATGGTTCAGGGAAAACAAGTATTCTCGATTGCATAGCATCGCTACTGTTCTTATTTATAAACCGGATAAACGGGAAAGACGATCCTAGCCAAAATATCTTTTATGAAAAAGATGTGACAGTTTTGAGAGAGATGCCTGAGTTAAGAAATGAGATTACGCTTGCTCATTCTATCCCCGGAGCCAGAGTCGATGAGGAGGAAGCAGAGGATTTAACTACTTTTTCAGGCAATTTGATTCGCAGTGATTTTGGACTCCGCCCTCATAATAATCTCGGAGAGCTAGTTCCAATTAGCCTTCGTATCAATAGTCAGCTAAGAACTAATCCGAAGTTTAATCTGCCAATCATGGTTTTCTATCCGGTTAATCGTTCATTTAATTCCGAATACCTAGACGGTAACCCTCCAAGGAAAGCTATAGATAAACCACAACTAAAGGCATATGATAATGCTTTGGTAGATAATAAAGTTGATTTTTCTAGCTTCTTTGACTGGTTCGTTTATAGAGAGAATATAGAGAATGAACGTAGACTTTCCAGTAATCTTGAAGATCGAGATTCTCAACTAGAGGCGGTTAGAATTGCAGTCAGAGAACTGATACCCGACTTTGATAACTTGAGGATTCGGCGGCAGCCGATCCCTAGGATGACTGTAACCAAGCAAGGTAACGAGCTAGATATTTCACAATTATCAGATGGAGAAAAATGTTTATTGGCAATGGTTGGCGATTTAGCGAGGCGTCTTGCTATTGCCAATCCAGGATTAAATAATCCGTTGTTCGGGGCAGGTATTGTCCTAATTGACGAAATAGAGCTTCATTTACATCCTGAATGGCAGCGGGGGATAATTCCTGCGCTAACAAGGGTTTTTCCAAATTGTCAGTTCATTGTCACTACTCACTCTCCGCAAGTGCTAAGTGATATTAAACCTGGTGGAGTATATATATTGGAATCTACGGAAAATGGTATTTCTGCAAAACATCCAGAAAGCTCCTTTGGTAGGGATAGTAATCAAATACTTGAGGAGCTTATGGGTGTTCCAGAGCGACCAATAAGCATTAAGGAGGACATCAAGGCTCTTTTTCGTTTGATCGAAGAGAATAAGCTGGCTGAAGCTAAAAAATTACAGAAGAGCCTTGAAGATCTTATTGGAGATAGCGATGCAGAATTTACTAAAGCTGATATACTCATCAAGCGTAAAGAAATTTTGAGAAAATGAAGTTCATCAGGAAACAGAGCGAGCCAAGGGACTTTACAGCATGGAAGCAAATGGCCAATGAGAACTGGCAACCATCTTGGAAAGATTTACGGGATGATAAAATTAAACCCGACTTTAAACCTAAAACTGTTTTACATGAATCGCTTCTTTGGGAACAAGGTTATATTTGCTGCTATTGTGGTAGAAGAATCTGTAGAGCTAGCAGCCACATAGAACACTTGAAACCTCGCACTACCTTTCCAGAATTGAGTTTGTGCTATCTCAACCTGCTTGCATCTTGTCCGGGGTATTTAGAAGAGGAAGACTCAAAGTCTTTAACAGAGTCGCAGTGCCCTCAGGAGCATTGTGGCCATAAAAAGGGAAGCTGGTACGAGCCTCAACTAATGGTCTCGCCCTTAGAAATCGACTGTGAAGAATATTTCAGGTACACAGCTTTTGGTGAAATTCTCCCAACAAATGCTCCTGAAAGAGAATTAGCAGCACAGGAAACGATAGAGAGATTGGGCTTAAACCATGTAAGTTTAGAGAGAGCAAGACGTCAAGCAGTTGAAGCAACATTGCTGATTATGGATGGCTTAGACGCGGAAGATTTGCAAAGATTAGTAGAATCATATGAGCAGCCAAATGAGGAGGGCAAGTATGTTAGATTCTGTGAAGTAGTTCTGTACTTTTTAAAGAGCGCGGTTGCAAACTCCCAATCGTAACAGATAACATGAATTCAGGCTCATCAATTGGTTATGAACTCCTAAAACGCTTCAGATTTAAGATAAGAAGTGCGATCGCCCTCAGTAAGTTGGTTTGAACAATCACTTTTACCATCCTGAAGCAGATCCAGGAGCACCCTTTTAATGCAAGCCTTGGTTGTGCCAGGAGCACAGTGACTCGGCTCAACGTGCTCCTGATGATCTGTAGAAAATCAGTGAAGAATTAGCGAAATTAGCAGTGTTTCCTTTTACGGTGAATATACTGGACAAGATGTAGCTCATTACTCTCAGAATGAATAAGCAAATTGTCACTGGTACGATACTTGGGTTGAGCAATCCAATCATCAATACAGCAGCTAGCACAGTCGGAGTCGCTAAAACCGGGACGGCAATCGGTACATTATCCGGAGCAGCTTACACCAGTGCCACGGCAGCATGGGTCGGGCTGGGTAGTATGAAAGTTGGGATGTTCATGATGGGGGCTTTTCCCGTCATTGGTGCCCTACTGATTCTCGATGGTATTTGTGGACGAGATCATGGCTCCCCACTTATCGACTGGTATGAAGAAGCCTGGAAGCGCTATGAAACCCAATGTGAACTTGAAGAGATGAAAAAGGAAATTAAAGTAGACCCAGATCATCAAATCAAAGCCAAAGCAACGGCTGCCTCCCTGGCTCAATTGGACAGGCAGTTCCAAGCATTAGGCATCGAGCATGAGTTACATTTGATGAAAAAAGAACTGGGGCTTACCTAGGGCGATCGCATGTCTCGAAAGGGGAAGGGCGATCGCGGGGGGTGGTGGGAGAGCGATCGCCAGCCTTTGAAGGCAGCGGTATACTGGGGTGAGGAGGAATATATAATGCAAGCAGTTAAAGTAACGGGTACTGTCAACAGTCAGGGACAACTGATCCTCGATCAGCCACTTGACCTATTAGAGAATAGCCGCGTTGAAGTGATTATTCTGGTCGAGAATCAGGAGGCAGAACTAAATGTTAATGACGATACCTTAGAAGAGGAAATATTAGCAGACTTACGTCAGGCATGGCACGAAGCGATGACCGGACAAACCGTTCCAGTTTCGCAACTTTGGGACGATATCGACAGTGAATAAATCGCCATCTGTGCGTATCGAAGCGACCTTAACATTTCAGCGTAACATTCGTAAATTAACCAAAAAGTATCGCTCAATTCAAGAGGATGTTCAACCCATTATTGAACAGTTACAGCAAGGAGTTTTCCTGGGCGATCGCATCCCAGAGGTCGGCTACGAAGTTTTTAAGCTCCGCATTCGCAACCGTGACGCTCAACGGGGCAAAAGTGGTGGATATCGGTTGATTTATTACTTGAAGACAGTAAATCGTATCATTCTATTGACAATCTACAGTAAATCAGAACAAGCTGATATCCAGGCAGATGCCATCAAGCAGATTATTTCCGAACACGCTAATCAAAGTTAGTTCCCACAATGCTGTAGTTTTAGCTGTTAATGGCGATCGCCTGTCTCGAAAGGGGAGGGGCGATCGCCCCCAGTTTTCTGAATGATTGCGCGATCGCACACATGGTTTGCAGAGTCTCGGCTTCAAAATTTGAGAAACCTGCATACTCCCCCTGCATCAATTGCCAGTTCATCACCCTCTGCTTGAGGAAACCCCTGAAGTAGATTGCCACTCCCAAATTGATCGCGATGGTCTTGCTTGCTTTAGGTTCAAAGCTTATCCACCAAAAAGCCGTTGCCAAAAGTTTGGTGGGTCATTTTTGGGAGGAGTACTGGATTGGAGTTTTTTGATCTGGTTTAAAGCACTTTGACAAGCGCTTTCCTTTCCTTGTTTCTGGTACAGATTAGCTGCTTGTTGATAGTCGGCGATCGCCCCCTGCTTGTTGCCTAAGTTATAGCGGGCATTCCCTCGATTGTGATAGACAAGTGCATCATTCGGCTGGAGTTGGATGGCCTGGTCATAGTCGGCGATCGCCCCTTGATGGTCGCCTAAGTCATAGCGGGCAAACCCTCGGTTGTGGTAAACAAGTGCATCATTCGGCTGGAGTTGGATGGCCTGGTCATAGTCGGCGATCGCCCCTTGATGGTCGCCTAAGTCATAGCGGGCAAGCCCTCGGTTGTTGTAGGCAATCGCATCGTCCGGCTGGAGTTGAATAGCCTGGTCATAGTCGGCGATCGCCCCCTGCTTGTTGCCTAAGTTATAGCGGGCATTCCCTCGATTGTGATAGACAAGTGCATCATTCGGCTGGAGTTGGATGGCCTGGTCATAGTCGGCGATCGCCCCATGATGGTCGCCTAAGGCATAGCGGGCAAACCCTCGGTTGTGGTAAACAAGTGCATCATTCGGCTGGAGTTGGATGGCCTGGTCATAGTCGGCGATCGCCCCCTGCTTGTCGTCTAAGGCAGAGCGGGCATTCCCTCGGTTGTTGTAGGCAAGTGCATCATTCGGCTGGAGTTGGATGGCCTGGTCA
>JAYKGU010000050.1:0-3603 GCA_035285585.1 Synechococcales cyanobacterium | reverse complement strand
AGACACAGGCAGTTGGTTGACTGGCGAAGTATCCGGTAAAGAAGCTTGAGCGGCATCCTGCGCCAGGTCTGACGTGAACACCATCAGCGTCACGTCGTAGGCCCCGGCCCCAAATTCAAAGTCGCTTGGCTGAGCCAGGACTAACTCCGAAGGACGGATCTGCACGCCCTGACAGATGAGAACGTTAGTTTCAGCGTCATGACCATAGATGCGGTAGAGCAAGCGCAGCAGGGGACGCACCGGGCGAACGTCTTCCTTGCATTCCTCCTGGGCGTTGATCCAGCTTTGATCCAGCAGAAGCGGCAGTTCGGCTTTGGTTTCGCGGGAGAAGAAGGTCAACCCCAAACTGCTGAGCTGGTCGGCGTGGCTAATTTCCCAATCGAGCTGGATGGGGTTTTCGTCCTCGGCGACGTAGCCTTCGCTGGGCGTGGAAAACTCCAGCACCTTGGGTTCCAGGCTGGGTTCAATCACCAGCTTTTTAATCAGCCAGTAGGCGAGCAGGGTCGCACCCGTCAGCAGCCCCGCTATCAGCAGCGCGATTAGCAGCAATCGTAGGCCCATCAGCAACCAGCGCAGCCATTTGGGGTAGGATTCCCAGATGATTTTGCCGTCCAGCGGTTTGGGGACATTCAGCAACGGCAAGGCAGCAACGTCGGCTTCATCCGCCACCGCCGCCGTGTTGATGACTTCGACCTGAAACGCGACTTCCTGGCGCTGTTTCCACTGGCGTCGCCACCATTTCTGCACAGTGGGTTGGAGAAGTAGTTGGGCCATCTCTCCCGGTGCGAGTTCGACGGGGTTGGGAGAAATCCTGTAGCGAAATAGGCGATCGCCATCACGGGCATCCACCCTCAGTGCTCGCCTGACGTTGCCCATGTTGTGCACGGTGAGGCCAAATTCGGAGTCCGTCCCCGGTACGTGCCCTACTTTAGGATCAAGGGCGAGCTTGAGCTGATCGTTAACCTGAACCGTGAAGTAGAGGATGTCCAGCAGCACCAGATTGTCCTGATTGGTTGAGGTCAGGCGCAGGGTGGTGGAGTAATGCCCTGCCGGGGTCAGGTGGGGGGGATGGAGCGTGAGGCGGATGGTGCCAGAGGCGTCGGGATTGAGCTGGAGGCCCTCGGTCTGGGTGATGCGTCCGGGGGCGTCGGTGGTGGCTTCAGGATATTCCACCTCGAACCAGTCGGCGGGAAGTTCCGGGCAGGAGAGGAAGAGGCGATCCACCCGCTTTGAGCGATTTTCGACAGTGACCTGAAGGGTGAAGGGACTGCCCGCTTTAACCGGGTAGGGCTGCTCGGAACTGGTAGGCGGGTCCAGGTAAAAGGCAGGTTCGTTGCGCAGGGCGATCGCCTGGTCAGAGGTGAGGACTTCCAGCTGCTGCGATCGCCGCTCCACTTCCCCCAGGGATGCAGGGGTCTGAGCGCAAACGTCATAGCTGTAGAAGCCAGGCTCGGCCTGGGACGGGATTTCAAACCGCAGCTGCACCCGCTGCTCCTGGCCTGGGTTGAGGGTCGGATTGGCGTTGCTGAACTGGCACCACTGCCGCAGGGGCATGGCCTTAGCGTCGTTTGGTTCGATCCACAGGTCTACCGGCATGGGGCGATCGCTGCGGTTGCGGAGAATCAGGTCACGTTCAACGATGGTCGTCTCGCCGGGTTTGATCGCTGTGTTGCGTCCCTGAATATCCAGAACAAGGTAGCGGCGGGGGCTGACGGTCATGGGCTTTATCCAAAGGGGGCGATGGGGACAGGATTGGGCGAACTGTGGGCGGTTACGCGAGAGGTTAGGGGATAGCCGTTCCTGAGCAAGCTGATGAACGATCCACCGCCTGCTGGTAAAGTCGGGCGCGGTGATCCGGCCCATCAACGGCAATCAGCACATGGCCGGGGTCGCGCTGCTTAATGTCAATTTCATAGGGGGAGTAACCCGCCAGGGTGTCTACCACAATCGGCTCGACCTGGGGATTGCGGATTCGCTGCTGTGGATCCAGGGTCCAGAGGGCGATCGCCCCATCATCCGTAGCCGTCGTCAGATAGCAGCCATCCTCTGACAGCGCCATTGCCCGCACCGCGACGCCATTGTCAGTCACCTGCCACTGGTCGAGCCGGACAGCGCTAGTGGGGCAGGGCAGGGGAATCGTCTCCGTGGTAATGCGGGGCGTCGCCCCGGACGGAGCCAGGGAAGACGGCGTTCCACTGCCTCCGGTACATTCCACAAAATCCTGACCATCCCAGAGGGTGACAAAGCCCCGATTATCGGCGGTGGCTAGCAGACGACCATCCCGGCTGACCTCCACTTCCGTGAGGGAATGGTAGGGGCCAATGACGGGGGCGACTGGGAAAGCGCGATCCCAGCCGTAGTTTACGGTGTAAGCAGTTTCATCGGCCCAATCCCAGAGCACCAGCCGATTGAACTGACCGGCGATCGCCACCAGGGAGCGATTGTCGTAATCCAGCATTTCCAGGTCGGCAATAGCCGTGTCGTTGAGGAAAAGCATCTGCTCCGGCGTGGCTTGGTTGCTAGCCTGCACGTCCCAGCGGCGCACGATGCCGCTACCGTGGCCACTAAAGAGGGACTGGGCATCGGCGGTAAAGGCCAGGGCAAAGACGCGATCGGTGCGATCGGCAATGGGGCGCACCCGCTCCTCTCGGGCAATATCCCACAGCTCGATTGCCCCGTTCTCCAGCCCAATGGCCACCTGGACTTCATCGCGGGGGCTTTGGCGAATCACCCGCACCGCTCGGCCCAGCTCATCCGCCGCCGCCAACCGGGTGCGATCGCGCAGCCGGGGCGCATGGGGGAACCAGGCCAGAGCATCGCTCACGTCCCAGCGATACACAGTCTGGTCACGGGAACCCGTCAGCACGGTGGATTCCTTCCCCAGGATTTGGACGGCAGTGATGGGCGCAGTATGACGGGTCACGGGACGCAGCCACCACCACCAGGCCAGCAGCAGCAGCGCCAGCAGGCCGCCGCCCAACTGGAGCCAGAGGGGAATCAGGGGCCGCACCCGCAGGTCTAGGGTTTGGCTGCTGGGCTTGAGGTGAATGGGATCGGTGGCGATCCCCGCATCAGGATAGGTGAGGGTGGGGGCCACCTCAATCAGCAACCGCCGCTCCCACCCCAGCCAGGGCTGCCGCCGCCGCACTTCCAGGTTCAGAGATTGGGCGTCACCGGGAGACAGGTCAACGGGCGCGACGGGGCGGATCGTACAGCGATGCTGGTTGACCTCAGCGGCCTGGAGGTGGAGCTGCTGGGTCAGGTTACTGCAATTCTCAAAGTTCAGGGGAAAGATAGCTCGGTCTCCGCCGTCCCGACCCAGGTCTTCGGCTGGAATCGTTTGGCGGCGCGACGCACACTCAAAGGTGACCCATCCAGCGGGCAGCACTTCAATTTGACCGTGGGTAGTGCTGTAGTTGCCGCTGCGATCGCTAATTTCAATGTCAAACTCGTAGACCCCGCTGGCGATCAGCGGCTGGCTGGGAGGCACGCAGTAAAAGGCAAGGCGGCGAGTATCGCCCCCCGGCAGCGTCTGGTGCAGTAGGGTAGGCGAAGCAGCCTCAACGGGATCATCAGGTTCAGACGGGGTAAACCACTCCCCAC
>JAYKGU010000049.1:0-15446 GCA_035285585.1 Synechococcales cyanobacterium | reverse complement strand
TGATGTTGTTGCCATACATCAGAGAACCGGCAACAGGCTCGCGGATACCGTCGATGTCAACGGGAGGAGCGGCTACGAAGGCGATGATGTAGCAGATGGTTGCAGTCAGCAGGGTGGGGATCATCAGAACGCCGAACCAACCCACATAGAGGCGGTTTTCGGTGCTGGTGACCCAGTTGCAGAACTGCTCCCACAGGTTAGCGCTTTCACGCTGCTGCAGAGTAGTAGTCATTGCAATGAGTGCTTTAAGCTAAACGACATTTGTGATGAAAGGCGAGGCGTTAACCTCGTATCAATATATTAAGACCTTTATTGATTTTTGTAAAGCTAGATGAGCGATCGCCCCTTTCGCCCTCCATCACGGCCTGGTGGGCCTGCTGAACCTGGTTAGCGTCTTGGCGATCGCCCCACATCTTAGCCACGCTCAGATTCCCTTAAACACCGAGAAGGTGGAAGTTGACTACTCCCCCACCTGAAGGAGGGGGATTCTCATTTCCTTGGGAAGCCATTGCTTTTACCCTCCATGAGCTTGGACGATGTGCCCCACCGCCACACAACCACGCATCATCACCACCTGAGCCGCCGCCACATCCCGATTGGCCTGGTAGCCACACTCCGGGCAATGGTGAACCCGCTCGGAGAGTGCCTTTTTGCCCGTGATGACGCCACAGGCGGGACAGCTCTGGGAAGTCTTATCCGCATCCACTTTGGCGAAATAGACACCCCGCTTCCAGCACACCCATTCCAGAATACGCAGAAACTCCCCCCAAGCAGCATCCAGGCAATGCTTACCCAGCATCCCCCTAGCTAGCCCTTTGAGGTTGAGGTCTTCTGCGAAAATCATTCCGGCTTGGTCGCACAGGCGATGGGCCAGCTTGAACTGAAAATCCTTACGGGCGTTTCTCAGGTGTTCGTGGAATCGTGCAACCTGCTGTTGAAACCGCTTCCAGCGCTTAGAACCCTTGACTTTCCGCTTCAGTTGACGTTGCAGCGATGCCAGCTTGCGTTGCCCGTTGACGAAAAATTGCGGATTAGGAACCAGTTCTCCAGCAGAGGTTGCCAAGTAGCTTGCCAATCCCACATCAATTCCCAGGGGTTCACCGTGAGGGGCGACATCGGGGACGACTACATCCATCTGCAAAGTGAGCAGGGCGTAGTAGCCCGATGCCCGCTTCACTATCCGGATCTGCTTCACGTCGAACCCATCAGGGATGGGGCGGGACTGGTGCATCTTCACCCAGCCAATCTTGGGCAGGTTCACCCTATCGCCATCAACGGCCTGCGTGTTCAACTGCGGGAATAGGAACGAGCGCATCCGTTGCTTAAATCGGGGGAACCCATGCCCTCTCTCCCACATCGCCACAAATGCCCCCGCCAACGTCCTCAACACCTGTTGCAAGACATGGCTGTGAGGTCGTTTGAGTTCAGCAATGTCCTTCTTTGCGGCTGCCAATGACTGACACTGCCGCGCAAAGGTGGGACGAGGTGCATCAGCAGGAATGATGTATTCCCGCTCGATACTGCAAGCATTGACGGGAGATTGGCGAGACTTCACCCAATCCTTACGTTCTGCCAGGGCGTAGTTGTAGACCTTACGGCAAATTTCCAGCCAGTCTTCAAATACTGCTGCCTGTTGCGCCGTGGGAATGAGTTTGTACTCGTAGGTGAGATTCAGCATAGTTCTATTGTACTCTATGGCTGAAGAAAAAGTATAGGCGTTTATTCAGAAAAGCCGTCCCAGGAGGACGGGGCTTGTATCCCATTATTTTTGGTCAGTGAGGGACAGATATTAATCGAATTGTGTAAATTAAATTATGTAAAGACGCGCCCATCCACCACTAGGATCACCGACGAGGATCATGGATTTACCAATTCCCGAATCAATCAAGCCCTGGCTCAACTTTGTGCATCCCATTTTTATGTGGGGCTTGCTGTTGCTGTCAGTCTACACTGCCGTCCTGGGCTTTCAAATCCGCCAGATGCGGAAGACCGATGACACCGATAAGAAGAAAGAGTTGGCTAAGAAGAAAGTCAACGTCCGCCACTTTCAAATCAGCTCGGCCCTCCTGTCCCTCATGGTACTGGGGTCGATTGGCGGCATGGCCGTTACCTACATCAACAACGGCAAGCTGTTCGTTGGCCCCCACCTGCTCGTTGGCCTGGGGATGACTGGCCTGATTGCCACCTCCGCCGCCCTGTCTCCCTTTATGCAGAAGGGGCAGGAGTGGGCACGCAGCGCCCATATTGCCCTTAACGTTTCCCTGGTGGGTCTGTTTGGCTGGCAGGCGTTCACGGGCATGGAAATTGTCCAGCGCATTCTCAGCAAGATGTTTGCGGAATAGCCGGTTCGCTAGCTTGCATCCGTGAAAATTCCATAACGCTAGAAAATGTTGCCTGGGAAACCAGGCATTTTTATCAAAATCGGGTAGAACTAGCGTAGTCTAGGGAATCGATGCGGCTTTGCTGCACCCGGATCTCAAAAAAGCCTTCCCTCTAGCGACCGTTTATGGGATTCACCGTGAAGTCATCCTTTGCTCAACCCTTCCTTACCTCTCATCCAGTTGCCGTCCTGAGCGATCGCCCCCTCTGGCGACGGGCCTGTGCCAGTTTAGGGGCGATCGCCCTGCTCACTCCCACGGGCGTCTTGGCGATCGGCGCGCCAGCAGCAAGTCCGGTTTCAGGCAGGGTAGCCCCGGCTAACCTGGCCACCCTCAGTCGGCCCTCCTACTCTGGTTTCAATGGCACTGGGCTGGGCAGCACCGATCCAGAAGACTCCGAAGCCACCCAGGCAGTATGCCGTCCCCCCGAACTGGCGATGCCTGCCCTGCTCAACGGTGTGGCGCGCCAGGCTATCGACGTAGCCACCTGGGTGGAGGCTCCTGAGACGGGGCTGGAGACGATGATGCAGAGCCTTGGCCCCAAGCTGGCGGCCACCTTTTCAGCCACCCCCTGGCCCGATCTGCACGAGCAGGCACGGCTGGCGAAGGTACCCGTGATGATGTACCACGACATTCTCCCGGAGAAGGAAGTTTTCTTTGACGTTACCCCAGAGGAGTTTGAGAGCCACCTGCAGCTGATTCAAGAAAATGGGCTAACCCCCATCACCATGGATCAGCTCGTCACCCACCTGCGTACGGGCCTGGGCCTACCCGAAAAGCCCATCCTGCTCACCTTTGACGATGGCTACGTCGGCCACTACGAGCACGTTTACCCGCTCCTGAAGAAATACGGCTATCCAGGGCTGTTCTCCATCTACACCTACAAGGTGGGGCGCGACCACGGGCGTCCCGGCGTCAACTGGGAACAGCTCCGGACGATGGCCGCCGATCCGCTGGTGACCATTGCTGCCCACAGCGTCAACCATCCCCGCGATTTGCGTGAGCTGACGGATGCCGAGCTATGGCAGGAGGTGGTGGAGTCCAAGCACATCCTCGAAACCGAACTAGGCATTCCCATTCGCTATTTCACCTATCCCGAAGGCAACTACGATGAACGGGTAGCCGAGGCGGTGGCTGAGGCTGGCTATCGGGCCGCGCTCACCATGGACAACGCCGAGGATCGGTTTGCAGGCGAGTCTCAGAGCCTGCTGGCGGTCGATCGCATGGGCCAATCCCAACTGCAGCGGGCTGTTGAGGAAACCTGGGGCGGCCCCCCGTCTCCCCGCTGGGGCAACAGCTTTGACTTCACGGCTCCCGTCCGCAAAACCCACCCGGTCTTTGAGGATTTACCCCTGACCCTGGTAACCGGCGGTCAACCCGTTACGATCCATGCAGACAGCCGCTACCAGGTAGAAGAGATCATCGCAGACACCGAGGTAGTGGCGGCGGTGGATGGGGGATTTTTCTCTATGAAATATCTGGACTCCAATGTCATGATTGGCCCCGTGCTGAGCCAGCACACCCAGGAATTTGTGCCGGGAAATCCGGGGGAAAACCTGAAGCTCAACGGACGTCCGCTGGTGCTCATTAGCCCGGATGAGGTGCGTTTTGTTCCCTTTGATGCCGCAAAGCACAATTCCCTGGAGGGCGTTCGCGCCGAGATGCCCGACGTCACCGATGCCTTTGTGGGGGCAGCCTGGTTGGTGAAAAATAGCCAGCCACGATCGCCCGCTTCCTTTGGCGACCTGTTTGACTTCGACGCCGCACGCCACCGGGCCTTTTGGGGCATCAACCAGTCGGGACAGCCCGTCATCGGCATCACCAACGACATGATCGGCTCCGTGGGCCTGGGCCAAATTTTGCAGCAGGCAGGCTTCCGGGACGCGGTGATGCTCGATTCGGGGGCAAGTACCTCCCTGGCCTATCGAGGTGAGCCGATGACGCTGTACACGCCCCGTCCCGTTCCCCATGTGGTTGGCCTGGTGCCCACCGCTACAGAAACGCAGGCGGCGGGGCTGGACTGTGCGATCGCCTCTGAAACCCCTTCACTCAGCTCCAATTAGCACCTAAGCAGGTAAGTACGTGGCCAAAAATAAAAGCCAGTAGGGTGCGCCCTCGCCGGAGGGCGTACCCTACCATAGCTACGTTTACTTATGACCACCTACTTAAACAAAATTATTTTCCTGGAGGTGTGCCTCCCTGGCAGGAGCGCACATCCCCACAACTTGTCATGAATTGTGCTTGAGCACCCATTTGAAAACCAGGGTAAATTGCTGGATCTACTCCCAGTTTTGTCGCATGATGGTGCTGGGTTAGTGGCGATCGCCCGACAGTTCAGGGCACTCCAGGGATTGATCCGGGAAATGGACTACAGCCCTCGGCCTGAATAAGCTGGAAGACTCCACTTGCCACACCCTCAGCTACAATCAAAATCTTGGGTCTGGTCACTGCTGTTTTATTAGCTGGGAGAGCGTGCTGATACCATGAAACAGAATTCGCGACTTCAATTGGGGCGATCGCAGCGGTTTACGCCGACGCGCCGGAGGTTTTTACAAGCTTCGGCGGCAGCGCTGTCTGGGATCGCTCTATCAAACTGCCGGAGCGAACTGGCTAATATCCAACCTGCAGAAGGCGGCGACGATTCCACTGCAGCATCAGATGCAGGGACGCTGCACATCTACACCTGGGCCGATTACACCACCGACGGGCTGCTCAACCTGTTTACAGAGCGTACGGGCTACCAGGTTGTGGTTGATATTTACGAATCCAACGAAGTCATGCTGGCACGGATGCAGGCGGGCGGCGGTAGTGCCTACAGCATCCTCTACCCGTCTGACTACATGGTGCAGCAGATGATTGAGCTGGGAATGCTAGCGTCCCTTGACCAATCGCAACTCCAGGGGCTAGACGCGTTGTACAGCAATTGGCAAAGCCCCGTTTACGATCCACAGAACAAGCACAGCGTTCCCTATAGCTGGGGCACGACGGGCCTGCTTTACAACAAGGCGATTCTTGAACCCGGCCCCACCGATTGGGGCTACCTTTGGGACAATATTGACCTGATTGCCAACCGCCTCACCCTCCTGGATGATGTGCGGGAAACCATGGGAGCAGTGCTGCGATCCCTGGGCTATTCCTACAACTCCACCAACCCTGAGGAGATCGAAGCCGCCTACGAGCGTCTGGTTGAACTCAAACCGGCGATCGCCAACTTCCAGTCCTTTGGCTGGGAAGACCAGCTTCTAGGGGGAGACTTACTGGTGGTGATGAGCTATTCCACCGAGGCGATCGCCGCCACCCTGGAAGACGAAAATCTGGATTACATCGTACCCAGCAGCGGCTCTTCTCTCTGGACAGACACCATGGTTATTCCTAAAACCGCTCCCAATCCAGAAGCGGCCTATGCCTGGTTAAACTTTATACTTGATCCCGAAGTTTCCAAGCAGGTGGTGGAAAGCCTTTACGTAGCAACGCCCAATAAAGCCGCGTACGAGTTGCTGCCCAGCGAATTGAAGGAAAACACCGACCTCTTCCCGTCGGAGGAGGTGCTGGCCAAGTGCGAGGGCCTCGCCCCCGTGGGAGATGCCACCGAGCTGTACGAAAACTACTGGACGGAGCTGGTGAGCAGTTAATACAACCGTGGTGGGTGGGGTGGACATCGCTCACCCTACCTGCTGCCCGTTAGCGATGGCGATCGCCCGGTCGCGGTGGATAGGAGCGGCTCCCCCCAAACTCCCCAGGTCGTGGGGGAGGTAAATGGCTGGGGGGCGATTCGGGGCGAAGCTGCTGTCGCCCGTTGCGGATAACGCGCATCATTTCATTGAGCTGCCGCTCCATGTCGCCCAATACCCGGTCGGCATAGGCGTCGGCCCCCCGCTCTACGTCTCGGCATTCGGCGATCGCCATTTGACGCATTTCTTCCAAGTCTTGCTGGGCCTGCAGGTGCATCTGGTCGATTTCTGCCCGCACCTGATCCCGCATGGCCTCACACTCCTGCTGTACCTGTTGACGGGCCTGGGCAATTTCAATTTCGGCCTGCCGCATCAGCCCCATTTCGTCGAGAATTTGCGCCGCCCGTCGCTCCGCCGCATCCACCAGATCCTGGGCATACTGCTCGGCCTCCAGCAGAATTGCCTCCTTCTGGCGAATGACGTTTAGGGCCTCTTGAAAGGCCGATGGCAGCGCCAGTTGAATCAGCTCAAGCTGATCCAGAACCTGCTCCTCGTCAATCAGGGTGCGACGGCTGAGGGGGATGCGAGGACTATCTAAAATCATCTCCTCCATCCGGCTCAGTTCCCGCTGAATATCCATGCCTTCAGGGGAAGATGCATCTGAATAGGGGAGGCCATTTTTCACGGGTTCGCTGGGTAAGGTCAGAGGATGGGAGGTAAGCGTCATCGGATCGGGGTCTCGGCGTAGCATTGGCGAATTTCCAGAGCGACGGGGGGCGGTACGAGGTGGTCCACCGGGCCACCAAATTTGGCGATTTCCTTGACCACGCTACTGCTCAAAAAGCTGTACTCGTTGGAGGTTGCCAGAAAAACCGTCTCAATGTCGTCTGCGAGGGTTTTGTTGGTATGCGCCATTTGCAACTCCATTTCGAAGTCAGAAACGGCCCGCAGCCCGCGCAGCAGTACCCGCGCCGCCCGCACATTAGCATAGGTGACCGTGAGACCACCGAAGCTATCAACCTCAACATTTGAGAGATGCTTGGTGGACAGGCGGATGTGCTCAATGCGCTGCTGCACGGTAAACAAAGGTGACTTATTGGGATTGCTGAGCACGGCCACAACGACGCGCTCAAATAGCTGACAGCCCCGCTCAATGATGTCGAGGTGCCCAAGGGTAATGGGATCGAAGCTACCGGGATAGATGGCAATCACGGGTGCATGCAAACGTCGTTGTGGTGATTATACAAGCAGGATAATCGCGACCGTAAAGATTCTTTTTCTCTAAAGATGAAAAGCAGGCGGGGCAAGCAGTTTGGCGAACTAGTGGATCATTTGCTCCGCTCCTGGCCATTTCGCCCTCACCCCAAACCCCTCTCCCAAAGAGGGCGAGGGGCTTTGAAACGGGCGCTCCGTTCTGGATCCCCTTCTCCCTTAGGATCGTGAATTAAATAGCCTGTAATTGTCCGACCGGGTAGGAGCATGGAATTCTATGCCCCTACCCCAGGAATTTCATCTTGTTCAATCCATGACTAATGGGAAAAGGGGCTGGGGGATGAGGGCCACCTCCATGCCAGATGACCCACCGGGCGATCGCCCCCTCCTCAACCCGTCACCTCGATTTCAGGCATGTCCGGTTCAGGAGTATTTGGTTCAGGAGTATTTGGTTCAGGCACATCGGGAGCCGCAACGTCCTCCAGCCGCACCGCATGAACCAGGGAGATCAGCGGCCCAGCCTGTTCCTGCCCGGTGGTGGCCAGGTCGCTGTGACACCAGTAAACCCGGTCAGTGGCCCGTCCCAACAAATCGAGCAAATTGCGCCGCAGCCGGTCGTCGTTGGCCTGGAGAGTATCGGCAGCGCTCCAGGGCTGGCCCGACCACTGCTGGAGAAACAGGGGCGCACCAAACAGGTAGCCACCCCCCGTGAGCCAGAGCGGCGATCCCACGTCCAGCCAAAACTGCCAGGGATGGCTGAGGCGGTTGGCCCGGTACTGAAAAATGGTGGCCAGGGTCACCGCCTGGGGGCTGCCCTCCAGCGGTCGCACCGGATAGGGGTCGGCGGTGATGGTACCGCCGCGCAGAAGCTGGATGAAGCGCTGCACGGTGGAGGGGGTCGGGTCAGCGGCTCCAGCGGTCTGTTCAGTCAGGGAAATCTGGCGCAGACGGGCATCCACCTCCCAGTAATGCTGGGCGGTTTCCATGAGTTCGCGCACCACCGCCAGTTCGTCGGCCCGCAGGGCCGCACCCCCCAGGAGAAACTTTTGAATGGCCCGATCCAGCAGCGTCAGGGGATTGAGCAGCAGCCGCTGCTGTTGCTGCAGCTTTTGCGCCTCAATCCACTGGCGAATTTCGTCATAGGCGTGGGTGGCGGCATAGCCCAGGCGATCCCAGCGGGGAAAGGCGGTCACCGGCAGCAGGTGGGGGTGGCTGGGGTCGGGGATGAAGCAGTGATCCACAATCAGTCCAGCGCGAACGGGGTCGATGGGCATATCAGCAGGGGCGATCGCCCCACCAGTACCCCTGGGATCCCCCTCCTGCCCATCTTCCTGGGACGCAAACGACGGCTGGGGGCGACGGCTGAGCACCACCAGCATTTCGGCGATCGCCTCCCGCGCAATCAGCCGCCCCAGCCCCGGATACACCAGCGCCATCAGGCTGAGCAGCGCCCGCACCGCAGGGGAGCTGACGATGGGCTGCTGGTCGCTCACGGCCTCTACGGCAATCCCCTGGGCGGTCAAAATGGTGCGGAGGGTGTAGCGGGCGATCGCATCCAGCCCCGGCCCAATGATCGCCACCTCCTGGGGCTGGATCTGACCCGTGGCGATCGCCTGCTGAATTACCGCCGCCGTTGTCCGCAGCAGCTCGGCCCTGGAGACGGTTTGAATTGAACGGATGCTGGCGGGCAGTTCTGGCACCACCAGGGGGGCTTTCACCCAGTCCCACACCTGATGGCCCCAGACTGCCCCCAGACTGTTGTCTGGGTCGCGGGGCAGGGAAACCTGGGTGGGGCAGCGGTCTCGGAGGGAGGCAAAAGCGTCGGGATCGCCCCCCAGACCCAGCCGCATCGCGCCTTCGGGGTTAAAGGTAAACACCCCAGGGAGACCCAGTTCCAGGCACTGGTGGAAGAGCTGGGTGGCGATCGCCGGATATTCGTCCCCATCGTCGGCAAATACGGCCTGGTAGCGATCGCCCAGCCGCTGCTGATAGGTGGGGTGGGGCAACAGGTGCCGCCAGTACAGCTCCGAGAGGATGCCATAGGTCAGCAGCCCCCGCTCCAGGCACCAGGTGCGCCATTCCAGCAGCAGATCCCCCATACTGTCCCACAGAGCCGAGGATTCTCCGGGGGGAGTGAAACCGGCCTGCAGGCGGGCGGCAATGTCTTCGCTGGGAACGCCGCCACTGGCCGCCAGTTGGTACAGGTCGAGGGTGCGGCGCACCAGGTAGTAGTCCCGCACCCCTTCCTGCTGCAGCCGTCCGCTGTCCAGGGCAGGCTGCCAGAGGCGGGTGGCCAGCTCCTGCTCGGTCTCAGGGCGCAACCGGATGGGAAACTGGACGCTGAGATCAAGCTGCTGAGCTACCAGCGGCCAGAACAGCAGCACCTCATCCTGGAAAAAGCCCAGGGGCGTGGTGGAGTCAAACGGATAGCTGCCCCCGGTGGCCACCATCAGCCGATCGGCCAGCTCAATGCGGTTATCACCATTGGCGGCAAAAACCAAAATTCCCCGATGGCCCCGTTCTCCTGCTCCTTGCTGCAGCGGATGGGAAGCAGCAGCATCGGGGCCAACCCAGTCGCAAAACTGTTGAACCAGTTGGCGGGTTTTGCCGCTCCGGGTCGCCCCCTCGATCCAGGTGGAGGGCCAACGGTCGGTCGCTGTGGATTTGCTATGATACAACATGTCTTATACGGCCCATTTGATACCAAGACAGTCTGAAACGCCCTGCAACTAACGCATCGACCGTTTGCAGCCCTCAGACCTCCGCCATGCCGGTTTCCGCGTCGTTTTCATCGCCGGGTTCATATCTGCCTCATTCTGACCCGGTAGTCTGATTCTGTTGAGTGCACGGCAGTTGCATTCCTCACAGGCCGATCCCATCGGCTTTGCTTCCCTCATCCCCGCCAACTCTATTATGAACTCCAACGTTTTCAATGCTGCCCAGGGGCTATTCCGTCGCGCCAACCGCTGGTTTCAAAAAACGCCCGAGCGAGCCTTAGATGAGGCATACGAAGCCGCACTCACCATCAAATCCATCGAAGATACCCATTTTGACGGGGGGCGCATCACCCCCGAATATGGCAACTACAGCCAGAGCGTGCAGGCCTATTTTCAGGCTGAGCTGAAAAAATATTTGAATATCATCAAGGTGCGTCTGGCTGAATTCAATACCAGCAACTCGATTTTTCGCGTCACCAATCTGTCAGGGCAAACGCCGTCCGAAATCCGCATCGACGACAGCTCCCCCGATGTGCCGACGGTGGACGTCATTGACCCACCCCGAGCCATTCTCAATAAGCTGAAATTTATTGATGAAGTCCTGGTGCGCTATCGCACCGATCCCCCTGCGACGACTGCCCTCAGCCGTCGCTCACCCGACTCTCTGATGCGGCGGCGCAATGGGATGGGGGATGGGGCGATCGCCTTTGCTCGCACTCCCTCCGGCCAGCCCCCTCTTCCTGACCCCCGCAATGTTCCCGTACGCCGGATGCCCAGAGAGGGGGGAAATTCCCCCGTTGAAGGATCCGGCAATCCACGGGCGGCTTTGAATAGCGGCAAACTGGGGCGATCGCCCGGTCGCAACGATTCCGAGTCCTTCGCCGACAAAACTGGCGTCCTCCCCCGCTCCATTCTGCGGACGGTGGATCGCATTAAGCGAGAACTCGACCCCCAGGCAGAACAGGAGGTGGTGGATAACTTCCGCGACTCCAAAACCCGCACCATCATTTCTCTGCGGTTTATCTTGCTGCTGATCATCATCCCCTTGCTCACCCAACAGGTCTCGAAGAATTTTGTGGTTGGCCCCATCGTCGACCATGTGCGGGGCGACACCCAGGCCAATGTCTTCCTCAATATGGAAATGGAGGAGGAAGCCCTCCATGAACTCCAGCGCTTTGACGAGCGCCTGCGTTTCGAGATTTTGATTGGCAAAACCCCGCCTCTGTCGGAGGAGGAAATTGAGACCCGCATCCAGGAAAAAGCAGCGGAAGTGGAGGCTGAATATGAGCAGCGCAGTGCCGACGCCATCAAAAACGTCTTTGCCGACATCCTCTCCGTCATTGCCGTCGTGGGGGTGCTTTCGTTCAGCAAGCGAGAAATCGCCACCCTCAAGGCATTTATCGATGAGCTGATCTATGGCCTCAGCGACAGCGCCAAAGCCTTCATCATCATCCTGTTCACCGACACGTTTGTGGGCTTCCACTCCCCCCACGGCTGGGAGGTGATCCTGGAAGGAATTTCCCGTCACCTGGGCCTGCCCGCTAACCGCGACTTTATCTTTCTCTTCATCGCCACCTTCCCGGTGATCCTGGATACGGTGTTCAAATACTGGATTTTCCGGTATCTGAATCGCATTTCCCCCTCCGCGGTGGCAACCTATAAGAACATGAACGAGTAACCCCGCATAGCCTCGGCTCTCTTCCTGCCATGACCAGTACCTCTCCTCCCCGCGATCCGTCCAGCGACCCCGCCTTTCTACCCAAGCGGCCCGGTCTGAAATTTCGCCTGCGTAACCTGATTCAGCCCATCGTGCTGCTGGGGCCATCTGGGCTGTGGCTGCTGCTGCTGCTGGTGATTCCAGCGGTGTTGATTTTCCAGCTCAGCCTGGTGCCGGGGTTGAGACCTGAAGACCCCATTGGCAACTATGGCTGGGAAAACTACCTGCGCATTCTAGAACCCGTTTACCTGCGCGTCATGGGGCGATCGCTCCAGTTTGCCGCCGTCGCCACCCTCATGTGTCTGCTGCTGGGGTTTCCCGTAGCCTACTGGATCGCGCTACTGGCCCCCAAACGCTGGCAAAATCTGCTCCTGGTGGCCTTTGTGCTGCCGTTGTGGACCTCCTCCCTGCTGCGGGCCTACGCGTGGATCACGATTCTGCGCCCCACGGGTGTGCTCAACACCCTGCTGGCCAGCGTGGGGCTGCCCCCCCAGACCTGGCTCAATAACCCCGCCGCAGTATTCATCGGCCTGACCTACAACTTCCTGCCGTACATGGTGCTCATCCTCTACGCCTCGCTAGAGCGGCTCGATCGCCAGTTGCTGGAAGCCTCCGCTGACTTAGGAGCCACGCCACCCCAAACCTTCTGGCGGGTCACGGTGCCCCAAACCCTCCCTGGCATCGCCGCCGGATGTCTGCTGGTGTTCATTACCAGCATGGGCGACTTTGTGGTGCCCGAGCTGCTGGGGGGCGCGTCTAGCATGACCATCCCCCGGTTGATCTACAATCAGTTTCTCGGCGCAAGTCGCAACTGGGGGTTTGGCTCGGCCCTCAGCATGGTGATGATCCTCGCGGTCAGCATCGCCATTGCCCTGCTGATTAAGTTTGGCGATCGCCCCACTCAATCTTCGTAGATGGGTGGATGGGAATTGCCCCCACTCCCCCACTCATCCCCCCCACTCCCCCACTCACTCCCCCCATGCCCACCCTCTACCTGATTCGCCACGGCATCGCTGCTGAACGGGGCACCTACCCCAACGATGGCGATCGCCCCCTCACCGACGAGGGCCAGCGCAAAACCCGCCAGGTGGCCAAACGGCTGCAGGAGCTAGAGCTGCGCTTTGATCTGATCCTCTCCAGCCCCCTGCTGCGGGCACGGCAAACCGCTGAGATTTTGCAAGACGTGGGGTTGGGCGATCGCCTCGAACTCACCGCTGACCTGGCCCCCGATGGGGATTTTGACCACTGGCTGCATTGGCTACTGGATCAGCCCGATCGGCAAAACCTGACCCTGGCCCTGGTGGGGCACCAGCCGGATTTGGGAAACTGGACCGAACGGTTGGTGTGGGGAGAGGTGGGCGATCGCCTGGTACTTAAAAAAGCTGGGGTGGTTGGCCTCACCCTGCCCAACAGCGGTTCACCCGTGGGGCAGAGCGACCTCTTCTGGCTCACTCCACCACGATATTTACTTTAAGGTTGCTGAATAGCGCTTCCAGAATGAACAAATTCACCCGAAGATGATTAAAAATTGCCCGAAGTGAACCGCCGCTTCGAGGGAGAATGTGACAATCTTATCGAAAGCTTCCGATCGTTAGGGAATCCAAGCACCATGTCATTGTACGAGTATCGGCCAGGTCTAGAAGGCGTTCCGGCAAAGCAGTCCAGCATCAGCTATGTAGACGGACAGCGAGGCATTCTGGAGTATCGCGGGATTCGCATCGAAGACCTTGCTAAGCACAGCACGTTCCTCGAAACGACCTTCCTCCTCATCTGGGGGCACTTGCCCACCCAGACAGAACTTGCCGCCTTCGAAGGAGAAATCCGCTTCCATCGTCGGCTCAAATATCGCATCCGCGACATGATGAAGTGCTTCCCCGAAAGCGGTCACCCCATGGACGCGCTGCAGGCCTGCGCGGCGGCCCTGGGGCTGTTTTACTCCCGGCGGGCGCTGGACGACCCGGCCTACATTCGCGCCGCCGTCGTGCGCCTGCTGGCAAAAATTCCCACCATGGTGGCCGCTTTCCAGCTCATGCGCCACGGCAACGACCCCGTGCAGCCTCGGGATGATTTAGACTATTCCGCCAACTTCCTCTACATGCTTAACGAGCGCGAGCCAGACCCCCTGGCCGCCTATATTTTTGACGTGTGCCTCACCCTCCACGCCGAGCACACCATCAACGCCTCCACCTTCTCGGCCCTGGTAACGGCCTCTACCCTCACCGATCCCTATGCGGTGGTAGCCTCTGCTGTCGGTACCCTGGCTGGGCCGCTGCACGGGGGGGCCAACGAGGAGGTGCTGCTCATGCTGGAAGAAATTGGCTCGGTGGAGAACGTGCGCCCCTATGTAGAAGACTGCATGCGCCGCAAGTCAAAAATCATGGGCTTCGGCCACCGGGTTTACAAGGTTAAAGACCCCCGTGCCATTATTCTGCAAGAGCTGGCCGAAAAGCTGTTTGCTAAGTTTGGCGGCGACACCTACTACGACATTGCCCTGGAGCTGGAGCGGGTGGTCGAAGAGAACCTGGGGGGCAAGGGCATTTACCCCAACGTCGATTTCTACTCTGGGCTGGTGTACCGCAAGCTGGGCATTCCCTCAGATTTGTTTACACCCGTGTTTGCGATCGCCCGCGTTGCCGGTTGGCTGGCCCATTGGAAGGAGCAGCTCGGTGAAAACCGCATCTTCCGCCCCACGCAAATTTACACGGGGCTGCACAACGCCCCCTTTGTGCCTATTGAAGAGCGGGATATGACCCTGGAGCAAAAAAGCCTCGCCAACGCCCAGGTACCCTGAGGCTGTGGGGTCTCACCCCCTTGTGAGCTTTTTTGTTAGCTGACAAGATATACTCAGTGACGATTTTCAGGAACTCCAGCCCTTGAGCCTAACGGCTTGTGGGGCTTTTATTCTTTCTTGTCGGTTAATGTTGGTTAACGCTTTATCTGTCCTCGTTAACGAATTTTTGACTAATCCCCCGCCTGAAGCATAGGGATTCCCTGATGATTTTCACAGATTTCAGCACTTCTGGTGAGCTGGAGGCGGGTTGCTCCCAGATTCTCAGACGCCTGGGGCTGGTCAACTGCCCCCTTACCCGGTTTGCACTGCATTCTGCCTGCGTTTGCTTTCCTGCCGATATGCCAAGCGCCTTGGGGATCGGCATTTACCCTGGTGCCGTCAGCGGCTTCGTACAATCCACGCTTTACTCGTCTGCCCGCTGACTTCCATCCTTCGTTTTTTCCCCGTAAACGGAAATCTCATCGAGATCTAGCGCTGAAGCTTGCGACATATAGCTTTCCTCCTGCCCGACAAACTGTACTCCATACCGCCCTCAAAGCTGCTTGATTCACTCCTTCAGTCGGATCGTTGGAATTTGAACGAAATTCTGATTGTTGCGATGCCCCCTGTTGGAGCGCTGCTTCTGGCCCTTATTCCAGCCAAAGACGACAGTGCCAACACCATTTTCTAGGCAGTGATTCATCACCATCCGAGCAGCTTGGTTGACGAGGCGATCGCCTCAAGCGCCATGTCTACTGACTATGTCGCCTACATCGGTATCGACTGGGCAGACCGCAAGCACGACATCGTCCTCTATGACCAAAATCATTGGGATTCAAGCCCCGCCCTGGAAGGGCGGCTTTGGTTGCGGACGTACTCTATCAGCACCGCCAGCGGCGCACCGCCAACGGAACTAGCTGAGTAACTGGGACTCCATAGCGCCTCTCGTCCTTTTGGTTTTTTCAATCCAGCTTGTCCGTA
>JAYKGU010000048.1:0-11121 GCA_035285585.1 Synechococcales cyanobacterium | reverse complement strand
CAACAGCATTGTGGCAGGCAATCAGAACAACTTTGATGTATTGAGCGTGGTACCCTTTACCAGCGGCGGAAATAACCTGATTGGCAATGGGACAGACACTCTATTTCCGACAACTCCCAGTGGCTTTATTAACGGCATCAATGGAGACATCGTAGGCACTCCCACCAATCCCGCCGATCCGCTGCTTTCACCGCTGCAAAACAGGGCTACCGTGCAGGAATTCGGCAATGATAACTTGCTGCAAGGTGGCGAAGACAACGATACCCTGAACGGTACTTTCGGGGCCGGTGGGCCGGTGGGCGATTGGGTTAACCAGTTTCGCACTGGATTTGGGGGCGATCGCCTGAGCGTTGAGAGCCTTGGGTTGGATGTAGTTGGCAGCGGCGGCAATACATTCTTCCAGATCAGTGATGGCATCAGCGGCAATATCAGCTTCGGAGACGGGATTACGGCTAGCCTATTCGACCACCTCGAAGCTTCCAGGTTGTGATGACCAAAAATAGCAAACAAACATAGTTGCTTGAGTGCGATCGCGCAAATTGAGCCGACCTACTTAGATGTCCAGATCGGTGAGATTGAGTTTGGAGCCGTGGGCTTCGATGAACTCCCGGCGGGGGGCGACGCGATCGCCCATCAGCACCGTAAAGATGCGATCGGCCTCGGCGGCGTCCTCAATTTCGACCCGCTTCAGGGTGCGGGTTTCGGGATTCATGGTGGTGTCCCAGAGCTGCACCGGCATCATTTCCCCCAGACCCTTAAACCGCTGGATGGTGTAGTTGGCGTTGGCCGGGAACTGGTTGTCCAGCAAATCTCGGAGTTCCTGCTCGTTGTAGCAGTAGTAGTGTTGCCGACCCCGCTCCACCTTGTAGAGGGGCGGGCAGGCGATGTAGACGAATCCCTGATCCACCATAGACCGCTGGTAGCGGTAGAAAAACGTGAGCAGCAGGGTGCGGATGTGGGCACCGTCTACGTCGGCGTCCGTCATGATGATGATGCGGTGGTAGCGCAGTTGGGACGAATCAAACTCTTCGCCCTTGATGCCCAGCCCCAGGGCGGTGATCAGCGCCTGGATTTCGGTGTTTTTGTAGATGCGGGCATCGTCCGTCTTTTCAATGTTAAGAATCTTGCCGCGCAGGGGGAGGATGGCCTGAAACTGGCGATCGCGCCCTTGCTTAGCCGAGCCACCTGCCGAATCACCCTCAACGATAAAGATTTCTGATTCCGCTGGGTCACGGCTGCTACAGTCCGCCAGCTTACCAGGGAGGGTGGAGGATTCCAGGACAGACTTGCGTCGCACCAGTTCCCGCGCCCGCCGAGCGGCTTCAGCGGCGTTAAATGCCTGAATCGCCTTCTCTAAAATGGCGTCAGCCACGCCGGGGCGGAAGTCCAGATATTCCGTGAGCGCTTCCCCTACGAAGGAATCGACGATGCCGCGCACTTCCGTGTTGCCCAGCTTGGTTTTGGTCTGTCCTTCGAATTCTGGCTCCGGCACCTTCACGGAAATGACGCCCGTCAAGCCTTCCCGCACGTTCTCCCCCGCCAGGTTTGAATCACTTTCCTTTAGCTTGTTGCGCTTGCGGGCCAGGTTGTTCATGGTGCGAGTGAGGACGGCCTTCAGGCCCTCCAGGTGCGTCCCGCCATCAATGGTGCGAATGTTGTTGGCAAAGCCCAGCAGGTTGTCGCTGTAGGCATCGACGCACCACTGAAGCGCGACCTCAAGCTGCACCCCGTTGCGCTCCCCCTGGACGTAGACGATTTCCTCGTGCAGGGGCTGCTTGTCTTTGTTCATGTACTCGACATACTCGCGGATGCCGCCTGCGTAGTGGTACGTCTCCTTCCGAGGCTGGTCGCTCTTGAGCAGTTCGAGCCGATAGTCGCAAAAGGTCATTTCGACCCCGGCGTTCAGGTAGGCCAGCTCCCGCAGGCGGCCTGCCAGGGTGTTGTAGTCAAACTCGATGCCGGTGGCAAAGATTTGGGTGTCGGGCTTGAAGCGAACCGAAGTGCCGGTGCGATCGCCCTTAATCAGTTCCGTTTGCAGATCGGACTGGGGTGCCCCCCGCTCGTATCGCTGGGTGTGAACCTTGCCGTCTCGCCAGACCGTTACCTCCACCCACTCGGACAGGGCGTTGACGACCGAAACCCCTACCCCGTGCAGGCCACCTGACACCTTATAGCCGCCGCCCCCAAACTTGCCCCCGGCGTGGAGCACCGTCATAACGGTTTCCAGGGCCGACTTCCCGGTGGCGGGGTGAACGTCGGTGGGAATGCCCCGACCGTCGTCCGTAACGGTGACCGAACCATCGGCGTTCAGGTCGATGGTAATGTTTTTACAGTAGCCCGCCAGCGCCTCGTCAACAGAGTTATCGACGACCTCGTAGACCAGGTGGTGCAGCCCACGCGGCCCCGTGCTGCCGATATACATGCCAGGTCGCTTCCGGACAGGTTCCAATCCTTCCAGAACTTGAATTTGCTCGGCACCATACTCTGTTGCCATGAATGCGCTACTCCTATTAACAGGTCTGAAGCTCCAGGAACTCCATGGAAGACCAAAACACTCAGAAATTCTAACACAAAAGGCTTCAAAGCGATTTTAGAGGGGTTTGCGGCAAATTTTGGAAGAGGGTGGATTATATGAATTTGCCGCTTGTGAGTGACCCGTCATCAGCGAAATGCAAGCATCGCGTAAGCATCCACAAAAGATAAACACTTGCCTTTGTCTAAGCTCCAGCAGTATGATTTAATACTATTGTACTGCAGCCTGCCTTCTTTGAGTAGGGCGATCGCCTATGAATCTTTCCCCTGATAAATCTTCAGCCCTGCAAGTTGCCTATCTTACAATGGTTCAGCCAACGGTTCAGCCAACGGTTCAGGGTATCGATGGGTCACTCTCCCCTGCAACCTGGCTTGACGGACGCTCTCCCCCAAATTGACGGATAGCCATCAGCTATGCATGTTCCCTTTGCACCCGCCCTCATTGTAATCGGTGGCCCAACGGCAACGGGCAAATCCAGTCTGGCTCTGGCCCTGGCCCAGCGACTGCAAACCGTGATCATCAGTGCCGATTCGCGCCAGGTGTATCGCCGATTTGACATCGGTACCGCCAAGCCGTCCATGGGCGATCGCCAGCAGGTGCCTCACTACTTAATTGACTGCTGTGACCCCACCGAAACCCTCACCCTCGCCGATTACCAGAGTCAGGCCCAGGCCATCATTCACCAGATGCACACCCATTCATCAAAGGATGATTTGCCCCCCGGAGCCGCTGTTCCCCTGCTGGTGGGTGGTACGGGGCTATATATCAAGTCGGTGGTGCGGGGGCTGAGAATCCCCAGAGTGCCGCCTCAGAAGGAGTTGCGATCGCAACTGGCCCAGCTCGGTCAGACCCAGTGCCACGCTATGCTGCGGCAGGTTGACCCGGTGGCGGCGGCCAAAATTCACCAGCGGGATCAGGTTCGGACGCTGCGGGCCTTAGAGGTGTTCTACACCACGGGATGCCCCCTGTCGGACCAGCAAGGAGAATTTCCCCCGTCCTACCCCATCCTGGAAATCGGTCTGGACTGCGCCAACCCCGACGCCCTCACCCCGCGCATCCGGCAGCGCACCGAGGCGATGATCGCCGCCGGGTTTGTGGAGGAGGTGAAGGCCCTGGTAGCGGATTACGGAGCCGACCTGCCCCTGCTGGCAACCCTGGGCTATCAGGAGGTTAAGGAATATTTAGTGGGCGATCGCTCCCTCCCTGAAGCCATTGATCTGACGGTGCTCCACACCCGCCAGTTCGCCAAACGCCAGCGCACCTGGTTCCGGGCCAATCCAGCTATTCATTGGTTTGATGCCGACCATCCCCAGCTGCTGGAGCAGGTTTGGGAGCTAATTCAGAATTTTCTGTCTGAAAGGGCGGCTGGCGGCGGCGGAACTGTAGCCAATGGAGCCAATCTGGGGTAGCGTGAGGGCACTGCTGAGAGTGGTTTCATGCGCGTTCGTGCGGCAGCAGTGATGACGGAAACAAGCGACAGAAATGAGACGTATGGCACAGTCCCCCATTGGTATTGGCATCGTTGGCACCGGGTTTGGTCAGAAAATTCACATTCCCGGTTTTCAGGCCCATCCCAAAACCCAGGTGATGGCGGTGTATCATCGGGACCTGGAAAAGGCGCGGGCGATCGCCACGGAACACCAAATTCCCTACGCCTGCCAGACCGTGGAAGAGGTGGTCGCCCTGCCGGAGGTAAAGGCGGTAAGCGTCTCCACGCCGCCCTTTTTGCACTATGAGATGGCCAAAACCGTCCTGAAGGCCGGGAAGCACCTGCTGCTGGAAAAGCCGACCACCCTGACGGCTGCTGAAGCCAGGGAACTGCTGCACCTGGCCGAGGAGAAGGGGGTGGTCACCTGTCTGGACTTTGAGTTTCGCTATGTGCCCGCCTGGCTGCGGCTGGCGGAGCTGCTGGAGGAGGGCTTTGTGGGCCACAAGCGGCTGGTGAAGATTGACTGGCTGGCGTCGGGGCGGGCCAACCCCAATCGGCCCTGGAACTGGTATGCCCGCAAGGATTTGGGAGGCGGGGCGCTGGGGGCCTACGGTTCCCACACCCTGGACTACATCGCCTGGCTGTTTGGTCCGGTGCGGCGGTTGTCTGCTCAATTGTCTACTGGCGTAACGGCCCGTCCTGACCCCGAAACCGGGGAGCTGAAGCCGGTGGACAGCGATGATACCTGCTGTATTTTGATGGAGCTGGCGGACGGCACCCCCTGTCAGGTGCTGCTCAGTGCGGTGACCTATGGCGGACGGGGCCACTGGGTAGAGGTGTATGGCGATCGCGGCACCCTCATCCTGGGCAATGAAAACCAGAAAGACTACATCCACGGCTTTCGCCTCTGGGCCGGGGAAGGGGATCAGCCCCTCCAGGAAATCGAAATCCCCGAACGGCTGCGCTTTAACCAGGTTTATCCCGACGGACGACTCGCCCCCTTTGTCCGCGTGGTGGATCACTGGATTCAGGATATCGACCGGGGCCAGGCTTCCCCGCCCTCCCTCACTGAAGGGCTGTATTCTCAGGTATTAATGGATCTGGTTCACCAGTCTCACCAATCAAAAACCTGGCTGGAGGTGCCGCAGAGCTGGTTAGAATCTGGTCAGGATTAAGTGGTCAGAAGCAATAAGCGAGGTTTGCCAAGATGGATATGCAAGTGTGGCCCGGAACGGCTAATCCCCTCGGCGCAACCTGGGACGGGGAGGGCACCAACTTTACCCTCTTCTCTGAAAACGCTACCCAGGTAGACCTGTGCCTCTTTGACGCCGCTGGCACCGAGACGCGCATTGCCCTACCGGAAGTCTATAACTTTGTCTGGCACGGCTATTTCCCCGACATCCGACCCGGTCAGCGCTATGGCTTTCGCGTCCACGGCCCCTATGCGCCGGAGGCGGGGCATCGCTTCAACCCCAACAAGCTGCTCATCGATCCCTACGCTAAAGCGCTGACGGGGGACGTAATTTTTGGGGACGAGATTTTTGGTTATGTAATTGACCACGAGAATGAAGATCTATCTTTCTCCAAACTGGACAGCGCCCCCCGGATGCCCCGCTGCGTGGTGATTGACGAGTCCTTCGATTGGGAGGGCGATCGCCTGCTGCGCCACCCCTGGCACGAAACCGTAATCTACGAAGTCCATGTGCGGGGCTTTACGAAGCGCCACCCCGATATTCCCCCGGAGCTGCGCGGCACCTATGCGGGGCTGGCCCATCCAGCGGCGATCGCCCACCTGAAATCCCTGGGCATCACCGCCGTGGAGTTGCTGCCCGTCCACCACTACCACGCCTTTCCCGGCCATCTGGCCAAATCTGGACTGCGCAACTACTGGGGCTACGACTCCCTGGCCTACTTCGCCCCCTACGCTGGCTACGGCGCGGATGCTACCCCCAACGGCCTGGTGCGGGAGTTTAAGCAAATGGTGAAAACCCTTCATGCAGAAGGCATTGAGGTGATTCTGGACGTGGTGTATAACCACACGGGGGAGGGCAACCACTTTGGGCCGACGCTGTCGTTTCGCGGCATCGACAACTGCGCCTACTACCGCCTGGTAGACGATGATCTCCGGTATTACATGGACTTCACGGGCTGCGGCAACTCCCTCAACGTGCGCCATCCCCAAATTCTGAAGATTATTATGGACAGCCTGCGCTACTGGGTGCTGGAGATGCATGTGGACGGCTTCCGCTTTGACCTGGCCTCTGCCCTGGCGCGGGAGCTGTATGAGGTGGACAGTCTGGCGGCCTTCTTCGACATCATCCACCAGGATCCGGTGCTGTCCACCGTGAAGCTGATTGCCGAACCCTGGGACGTGGGCGAAGGGGGCTACCACGTGGGCAAGTTTCCCCTGCTGTGGTCCGAGTGGAACGGCCAGTATCGCGACACCCTGCGGGACTTCTGGCGGGGGGAAGGGGCCACCCTGGCAGAGTTTGCCTTCCGCTTCACGGGCAGTTCCGACCTGTATGAAGGCACGGGTCGCCGCCCCCACGCCAGCATCAACTTCATCACCGCCCACGACGGCTTCACCCTGCGGGATCTGGTGAGCTACAACAAGAAGCACAATGAGGCCAATCTGGAAGATAACCGGGATGGGGAGAGCCACAACCGCTCCTGGAACTGCGGCGTGGAGGGAGAAACAGACGACCCAGAAATCCTTGCCCTGCGGGAACGGCAGCAGCGCAATTTCCTCGTGTCCCTGATGCTTTCCCAGGGGGTGCCCATGCTGCTGGGGGGCGACGAAATGGGGCGATCGCAAGGCGGCAACAATAACGCCTACTGCCAGGACAGCGAGATCGCCTGGTTTGACTGGAGCCTGTGCGATCGCCACGCCGACCTGCTGGCCTTTACCCAAGAGCTGATTCAGTTTCGCCATCGGCATCCGGTCTTCCGACGGCGCAACTGGTTTCAGGGGCGGGCCATCCACGGCTCTGGAGTAGAGGACATCGGCTGGTTTAACCCCGACGGCAGCGAGATGGATGAGGATCAGTGGCGCGACTACTCCCTTAAATCCATCAGCATCTTCCTTAACGGTCGCGAGCTGCCCCGCGTGGGTGCCCGTGGTGAGCGCATTGAAGACGATCATTTCTTGCTGCTGTTCAACGACCATTCTGAAGCCGTTGAATTCACGATTGCCGATCAGGTGCAGGCGATGCAGTGGCAGGTGATCATTACTACCGAAGCCCCTCGATTTTTAGAGAATGGGCCAGTTTATTCAGGGCCGGGGCCGATTGAGCTGATGGCGCGATCGCTCCAGGTTCTGCGCTGCCTGGATTCAGGACGGAGGTGAAGCCCGCAGGGAGGCGGCCACCGTTTTCAGGGTGGGGGTGTTCTCTAAGAAGGGGCCGGTGAGGATGAGGCGGGTTTCGTCATCCAGGGCACCCGTCACCCACAGCCCGTGGTCTTCCTGGAACTGAGCCAATGCGCGAGCGATCGCCCGCGAAGGAACCGACGCTTCTCCAGCATTGGCCAAACTGGAGGGCAGATATCCTAGCGACTGCAGATAGTGAACCGTCTCCGCTTGCGTAAGGAATAGTTCGCTGGGACGGAAAATGGGAACGTACTCCTGTCGCCAAATTTCTGTGAATTCCTGCTGGCTGAGGGCAAAAATTTTGCCGTAGGCCGGGTCGGCAATGAAGTAGGTCTGGTCATCAATGCCCAGGAGGGCCACGGCGTGGGGAAGCTGGCGATCGCCACTGATCAGCCAGACCGAGAGAATGCCAGGGCGGTTAATGCGGCGCAGGGTGACCAGATCGGGAGATAGATCTCGTCCGTCCATGCCGAAAGACTGGGCCGCCATAATGAGCTGGGGCATGGAGGTGCCCATGCGGCTGGTCTGGGCCAGTTCGGCCACTCGTGACTCGGTGGTGGAAATATCCCAAACCCGCAGCAGCGTGGCCAGGGCCGCTGGTGCGCAACTGCTATCGGAGGTTTGGCGAAAGACGCCGCTTGCCTGGAGGTTATTGGTCAATGAGGCGTGGATGGGCGAAAACAGGTAGCATTCGGCACCGATAAAGCCCCCCAGGCCCAAAATACCCAACAGAGCGATCGCCACCACCTGACGACGGGCGGTGTACCAGCTCACGGTAATGGCTACCCCACAGATCCCCAGCAGCATGATGCGCATCAGGCTCCAGGTAATTTTCATCCCGTGGAACCGCCACTCCAGCGGCAGGATTTCCATTTGGGGGAGGTTCAAAATCAGAACCAGGAAAAAGACGTAAATTCCCAGGAACGCCAGCGACAGAGGCGTCTTGCCCTTGAAGAGATCATTAGCTGTCGCCCCCCGGCGCAACAGCATCAACCCACAGCGGACACCTCCGGTGAAGAGTAGGGTTCCCAGTAAAAAATTAACCGTTGCTCCAATTAACACGCATTCATCCCCGCTATTTGGTATGTGGTGGGGCACCCCGCTTCAGCCCAACATGGACGAACTCTTGAAAGCCGCTAGCGGTTTCCAGGGTTAGGACTTATTCCATTCGCCTGCCCGTAACGGGTGGAAAATGGGAGGATTTTAATGTTCGAATTGAAACATGTAGCCAGGGGGTTAGTATAGCCATTATTACTGAGTCAGCCCAGATCCGTCATCCTACTATTTGAAGATTCTATAAAATGTGAAAGACTACGCGTAAATTTGGGTAGAGGCTTCCAGCCAGTGAATGTTGCCGCTGGATATAGCCCTACGGGCTAAGGTTTGAGTGTGGAACCCCCGCGACGCTGGGGTTCCATACCTCTTGAATGTCCTAACGCGAAAGCGTAACGCCATAACTGCTTCCTTTGCGGCTATCTGCTGATCACCAGTTCATTCACCCATTTTGTCCTTCCGCTCAATCATTCCAGCGTTCAGTAAAATTAAGCCTTCAAGTCTGCAGCTCAAAACTCAAAACTTAAATTTAGAGAACTTAGAACCCAATCCTTTATCATGCTGAGTGCCCAAACGGTTCGTCGTGTCTGGCAACCCCTTGCCCTCACCCTGGCCATTGGCGGGGCGATCGCATCCACAACCGTAGTCCTATTCCCCTCAGCGGCTCAGGCTGCCGCTCGGTCAACCCCGGTTGCTAGCGGGCCGCCCACGCTGACCCCACCTGCCGCTGAACCGTTTCCGGCTGATGAATCCCTGGGGCGATCGCCCTCCCCCTGGCTCTGGCCTGAGCTGTTTCTTCCTGATTTTCCCTCTTTCGACAGCCAGCGTCTGGATGAACAACTGGCCCTTTACTCCCTCTACCTGGCGACAGTGGGCACCCCCGACGTGCTGATTGTGGGTAGCTCGCGATCGCTCCAGGGTATCGATCCGACGGAGCTACAGCAGGCCCTGGTGGAGCAGGGCTATCCCGAGCTAAACATCTACAACTTTGGAATTAATGGAGCCACCGCCCAGGTGATTGACCTGGTGATTCGGCAGGTGCTCACCCCCGCCCAGCTCCCGGATTTGATTATTTGGGCCGATGGCTCGCGGGCCTTCAATAGCGGTCGCAGCGACGCCACCTATGACCAAATTACCGCATCGGCTGGGTATCAGCAGCTCCAGGCCGGTCATCATCCCATTGCTTCAGCGTCTCATCCCCTGGCAGCCCCTCTGCAGGAGATTTGCCTGAACCCGCCTCCGTCTGCCCACGCTGCTTCGACAGCCGACCCACTGGAGTCGTGGATACTGGCGATCGCTGACCTGCTCAAGCTACCGACCCTGGGCATGGAGCTGGCGTCCCACCTGTTCCGGGGGCAGCTTCAGCATACAGTGCCCTGTACGCCAGGGATGCTGTCTCCAGAAGATTCCGTTGCGGAGGGTGCGCCGCCACCCCAGGTAGGGAGTGCAGCCAATCGCAGCCATGGGGGGGCAGGGGAGGCAGGCGTGACGGCCCTGGAGATCGTGCGATCGCGCATCACCCGTGACCTCAACCATTTGGGCTTTCTGGCGGTGGGCGATCGCTTTGATCCCAGCCGCTACTACCAAACTCACCCCGTTGTACCGGGGGAATATGATGGAGCCTATGTGCCGTTCCAGCTAGAAGGGGCACAAACGGCGGCGGCCCTGCGTCTGGCTACCTATGCCCGGCAGCAGCAGATTCCCCTTGCCTTTGTCAACCTGCCTTTAACCAATTCCTACCTGGACACCTTTCGGCAGCGCCACGAGCAGCAGTTTCAGCGCCACATGCAGGCATTGGCGGCGCAGGGAGGGTTTCTGTTTGTCGACTTCAGTCAGATGGGGCTGAACGTGGATGCTTACTTTGCCGATCCCAGTCATTTGAACCATACAGGCGCAAGGGCGATCGCCCGCCACCTGGCCACCGTCTCCCAAATTCCCTGGCAGCCCCGCTAACCCAAACACAATGGCATGGTTTGAGTTTGGGTTAGAAAACTTTTTTGAAGAAAATCCTGAAAGATATTCCTCACCAATTTATTCTCGCCAATATTTTATTCTCGTTGGGTTCAACGTACCTGCCAAAAATTTTCGAAAAAATTCCAAATCCCTTGAGCAAAATGACCAAAATCTGGGAATTCTAAATCGCGATCTGATCTAGGGCCGGGTAAGTCCCCGCCTTTCGCGCCGTTATCAAACGAAATCATGACGAAGCTACCAATCACCCATGCCCCCTTACGGCTTTTTGCCCCGCCTTACCAAGCCACAATCAGGAGACTGACATACATTATGTATATGGCTGAATTTACCCTTACAGGGACGGAAGAACTCGTCGATGAGCTGTTGATTCAAGCGAACTCTGTCGAGGAAGCAGAGACCATTGCCCGCAACTACGCGTCCAACTGGGAGCTAGATCTTTACAACCTTCAGGCCGCCACCGAAAGACAAATAAGGATGCATCGCCTGCGGCTCTTGCCCGAACCTCCCACTCCTTTGGCTGAGTCGCTGACGCTAATAGATTCACAAAATTCTTAAACACCTCTGCCCATGCCCTCACACAGTTGCCTGTAGATAGTCGGCCTGTAGTGAAGCTGGCGAGAAAACGGTTGCGACTGGAAAAATGCGACAAAATTAACGGGACAGTGGGGTGCAGTGTGCTCCACTGTCCCGCCTTAAGTGGGTACCTGGCAGGCTCAACTGGCGATCGCGAAGAGATTAGTCTTCATCGTCTTCGTCTTCATCTTC